>CAZZGU010000069.1:0-11397 GCA_964653755.1 uncultured Nigerium sp.
GATCGTCATCGTGACGTCTTCGACGGCCTTGAACTTGCCGTAGTAGATACTGAGGCCCCTGGCCTCGATGCGCTTGGACATTCGCTCTCCTTGGTTACCGGCCGACCTTGGGCGCGAATCGTTTCGCGATCAACCGGCCGATGAGGTTCAGCAGCATGACGATCAGGATCAGGGTGAGTGCTCCGGCCCAGGCCCGATCCCAGTAGGGCTCAGTCGGAATGCCGGGGCGCGCGTACTGGTCGTACACGAACACCGGAAGGGTCATCATCGGGCCTGACAGCGGGTTAATGTTCAGGCTCTGAGTGAACCCGGCCGCGATCATCAGCGGCGCTGTCTCGCCGATGATGCGGGCGATCGCGAGGATGACGCCGGCGACGATGCCCGAGATGGCGGTCGGCAGCACGATCCGCAGGATCGTCTTCCACTTCGGCACCCCGAGAGCGTAGGAGGCCTCGCGCAGTTCGTTGGGCACGATCCGCAGCAACTCCTCCGTCGAACGGACGACCACGGGGATCATCAGCACCGACAGCGCGATCGCGCCGGACAGGCCGCTGTAGAAGCCCGGCCCGAACAGCAGGGCGAAGACGGCGTAGGCGAAGAGGCCGGCAACGATCGACGGGATTCCGGTCATCACGTCCACGAAGAACGTGATGCCCCGCGACAGCGCCGAACGTCCGCCGTACTCGGACAGGTAGATCGCCGTCAGCAGACCGATCGGCACCGAGATGAGGGTGGCGATGCCGGTGACGATCAGGGTGCCCCAAATGGCGTGATTGGCGCCGCCACCCTCACCGACGACATTGCGCATCGAGTAGGTGAACAACCGCAGGTCGAAGCGGCGCAGCCCGTCGCCGAGCGTGGTGATGACCACCGAGACCAGCGGCACGAGCGCCAGCGTGAACGCCGAGTACACCAGGTGCTTGAAGAACCGGTCGGTGGCCTTGCGAGAGCCCTCCACGAGCATCGAAGCCACGTGCATGACGGCCAGGAACACGACCAGCCCGAGGACAGCGGTCAGACCGAGGTGGAATCCGCCGAGGGCGACGGTCAGCAGGCCACCGAGCACGATGGACGCCGCAAGGGCGGCCGGGGTGGCCCACGGGGGCAGCTGCCCGGCCGTGAGCGGGTTGGGGACTGCGGTGCGCCCGGGCGGGGTCTGGGTCACGGCGCTCATCAGTTGGCTCCCGAGAACTGGGCGCGGCGGCTCACGATCCAGCGTGCGAGCATGTTCACCGCGAGGGTGATGACGAACAGCACCAGGCCGGAGGCGATCAACTGATTGACCTTGATGCCGTACGCCTCGGGGAAGTTCAGCGCGATGTTGGCGGCGATGGTGTTCGGGTTCTGCTGGCCGATCACCTGCAGGTGGATGACGCCGGCGCCAGACAGGATCATGGCGACGGCCATCGTCTCACCGAGGGCGCGGCCGAGGCCAAGCATGATGGCAGACACGATGCCGGCGCGGGCGAAGGGGAACACCGCCATCCTGATCATCTCCCAGCGGGTGGCCCCGAGCGCGAGCGCCGCCTCCTCGTGCAGCTTGGGCGTCTGCAGGAACACTTCCCGGCACAGGCTGGTGATGATCGGCAGGATCATCACCGCGAGCACCAGCGAGGTGGTGAGAATCGTCCGGCCGGTGCCAGACGGCGAGCCCGAGAAGAGAGGGATCCAGCCGAGATAGGTGGCCAGCCACACGTGCAGCGGCTGCATCGCGGTCGAGAGCACGAAGAAGCCCCACAGGCCGTAGACGACTGACGGGACGGCCGCGAGCAGGTCGATGACGTAGCCCAGGCCCTGCGCGAGTTGGCGGGGGGCGTAGTGCGAGATGAACAGCGCGATCCCGATCGCAACGGGCACCGCGAAGAGCAGGGCCCAGGCGGACGACCAGACGGTGCCGAACGCGAAGGGGATCACCCAGGACCAGAATTCGCCGTAGCCCTGCGCGTTGAGCACCTCGGGGGTGGACGTGAGCGCCGGGACGGCCTGAACCAGGAGAAACGTGGCCACCATCGCGAGGATGGTGAGGATCAGGACGCCCGAGCCCGTGGACAGGCCCGAGAAGACCTGGTCACCGATGCGCCGCTTGGTGGGAACGAGGCCCTCGTTGGGGAGGGTGACCATCCGGGTGTCGGGCGGTGCTTGCGTGTCTTGGCTCACGTGACCTTCCTGGTTTCGGGTGCGGAACGTGGTGGTGGCACGGTGCCCGTCCCGGAGGCGGGGACGGGCACCGCGGTGATCAGCCTCGCAGCATCACTTGATCGAGTCGATGGCGGCCTTGACGTTGGCCTGCATCTTCGCGCTCAGGGCTGCGGCGCCGGCCTTGTCCTGCGCGACCTTCTGACCCTCGGCCGAGACGGTGTAGCCGACGTAGGCCTTGGCCAGTTCGGTGTCGGCGTCGTCGGCGTAGTCCTCGCACACCATCGTGTACGCGACCAGGGCGATCGGGTAGGCGCCGGCGGCCTTGCGGTCCAGGTTGAGGGCCCAGTCATGCTCGGCACGGTTCGGGACCTTCGGCGATGCTTCCACCATCTTGGCCGCGCCCTCCGCAGTCGGGGCCACGAACTCGGAGCCGACGCCGACGGAGACCTTGCCCAGGTCGCCGACCTGGCCGAGATCGGCATAGCCGATTGTGTTCTGTCCGTTCGTCACCGCACCCACGACACCGGAGGTGCCTTGAGCGGCCTCACCGGGGAAGGCGGACGGCCACTCGCCGTCGGCCTCCTCGGTCCAGACCTCGGGGGCGGCCTTGCTGAGGTAGTCCGTGAAGTTCTCGGTGGTGCCCGAGTCGTCCGCCCGGTGCACGGCGGTGATGGCGGCGTCGGGCAAGCTCACGCCGGGGTTGTCGGCGGTGATGGCAGGGTCGTTCCACTTGGTGATCTGGCCGGAGAAGATGCCGGCGATCACCTCGGGCTTCAGCTTGAGTTCCTTGACGCCCTCGAGGTTGAACATCACGGCGATGGGCGAGACGAAGGTGGGCAGGTTCAGCGCGCTCGACTCGGGGGTGCACTTGCCGAACTTGCCGGCGCCCATCTCATCGTCCTCGAAGGCGCGGTCGGATCCGGCGTAGAGGACGGCGCCTGCGACGAAGGCCTCGCGGCCCGCGCCTGAGCCGGCGGGGTTGTAGTTGACGGTCACCTGCGGGTTCGCGGTCTGAAACTCGGCGATCCAGGTCTTCTGGGCGGCGCCCATGGCGGAGCTGCCCTGGCCGGCGATGGTACCCGACAGGGCGGACGCGGCGCCGGAACCGGACGGCGCGGGGGCCGCGCTCTCGTTGGCGGCGCAGGAGGTCAGCGAAAGGGCGGCGGCGGTCAGGATGGCGATCGGTGCGCCGATCTTCTTGATCTTCAAGACAACATTCCTCACGATGCGTTGGTCGGGTGGGACCTTGGGGTCTCCCGTGGACTGGCGAACTGTCCAATCTCATTCCCGACGGTACGGAGCCACCGTGACGAGTTGGATGGTCGAAGGTGAACGGAAGGTGAACGAGGTTCGAAGAGGTTCTGGAGTGGCCGTTGGCAAGGGCGGACACGGCGGGCTCGGTCGCCGGGTGGCCGGGACAACTGGTGGCAATCGTCAGGGCGTCCAGTTGCATCGACGGCGTGTGCAGCGTCGACCCCGGATCCGCTGGGGCGCGACGTCCGGGGGAGGGGAGCAGATGACGTGGCGCGCGACAGGGCATGGACAACGCGTGCGGGGCCCCCGATGTCTCCAGATCGACGCTCGATGGCGAAATCCGCCGGTTTCGGGGCGTTTTGCCCATCGAGCGTCGGTTGAGCGACAGTGCGGCTCCGCAACGACCGGGACGCCGTGAACGTGGGAATGAACACCGCGGGCGCAGAGAAAGCGCTGATCGGGCAACACGGGCCCTCGGCGGACGGAAGGCGGGCCCTCGGCGGACGGAAGGCGGGCCCTCGGCGAGTGGAACCCGGGCCCTCGGCGGACGGAAGGCGGGCCCTCGGCGAGTGGGTCAGAGGCGCGGCTTGTGCCATTCGACGGCGGCGGTGACGCCGTCGGCGGTGAGGTGGGCCACGGCGACGGCCCCGGTCTGCATGAAGCGGGGGGCGATCCCGAGCGATTCGAGCATCGTCGGAAGGACGGGCCGGTGCCCGCACACCGCCAGTGGGACCCCCGAGGACGCCGTCTCCTTCGCGAGTCTCGCCATCAGTTGCGCCACTGCCTTGACGTTCTGCGCGGCCTGCTCCTCCGACAGCGTCGCCCACCCCTCGGTCTCCAGCCCGGCGCTCTTGGCGTAGGGGGCCAGGGTCTGCGTGCACCGGGTGGAGGTGGAGGATGCGAGCCGTCCCACTCCGTAGGCGTCCAACAGCGGCACCAGGGCGCGGCTCTGCCTGCGGCCCCGGGACGCCATGGGGCGAGCCTGGTCCCGGCCCGTCCAGTGCTTGCGCTCCATCGCCTTGCCGTGTCGCACGATCAGGAACGGCGTGGTCTCCGGCAGAGCGAACGCCTGAAGCACCAGGCGTTTCTCGTCGTCGTAGGTCATCCGTGCGATGGCGGTGCGCGGTGCGAGCCAAGCCACCTTGTCGACCTCGCGGTCGGGCTTGCGTCGGTTCGCCTGGACGATCACCCCACGCCAGTAATGAACGGTCTTCGTGCCGCCGCCGACGGGGTAGCTGATCGAGTCGATGGGCACCGACAGGCGGACCTTGACCCCGGTCTCCTCCAGGGTCTCGCGCGCGGCGGCCGCGGCGACGTACTCGTCGGGGTCCAGTTTGCCCTTGGGGAGTGTCCAGTCGTCGTAGGCCGGACGGTGTACCACCAACACCTGCGGCTCCTTGCCGGTGCGAGGGCGCAGCGCGATCGTCCCCGCGGCTGTGGTCTGCCGCATCGTCAGCGGCCCTCGGCCCGCTCGGAGCGACGCTTGTGCACCTCGGAGATGAGGTGGGACTGGATGTCGAGGAGGGGCTCGCCGGCCTCGGTCGTCCTGTGTTGGGTCCACTGGTCATCGTGGAGCCACCACGACGCCGTCGTGTCGGCGAACGCGAGGTCGAACAGCGACTCGATCTGCTGGATGTGCCGGGGGTTGGTGATCGAGACCAGGACCTCCACGCGGCGATCCAGGTTGCGGTGCATGAGGTCCGAGGAGCCCAGTCCGACCTTCGGGGCGCCGCCGTTGGTGAAGCAGAACAGCCGGGAGTGCTCCAGGAACCGGCCCAGGATGCTGCGAACCCGGATGTTCTCCGACAGGCCCGGGATGCCCGGCCGCACCGCGCAGATGCCGCGGACCCACAGATCGACCGGGACGCCCGCCTGCGAGGCGGTGTAGAGGGCGTCGATGAGCGCCTCGTCGACGATCGAGTTGACCTTGAAGCGGACGCCGGCAGGCCGCCCGGCCCGGTGGTGCTCGATCTCCTCGGCGATGTGGGCCAGCAGGCCGCGACGGATGCCGTGCGGGGCCACGAGGAGGCGCTTGTAGTCGACCTCCTGCGTCATGCCCGACAGGTGGTTGAAGAGGCGCCCCACGTCCTCGGTCACGATCGGGTTGGCGGTCAGCAGCCCCATGTCCTCGTACTGGCGGGCGGTCTTCGGGTTGTAGTTCCCGGTGCCGATGTGGACGTAGCGGCGCAGGCCGTCCGGCTCGTCGCGGATCACCATGGCGAGTTTGCAGTGCGTCTTCAGTCCGACGACGCCGTAGACCACGTGACACCCGGACCGCTCCAGCTTCCGAGCCCACGCGATGTTCGCCCGTTCGTCGAAGCGTGCCTTGATCTCGACGACGACGAGCACCTGCTTGCCGGCCTCCGCGGCCTCGACGAGGGCGTCGACGATGGGCGAGTCGCCCGACGTCCGGTAGAGGGTCTGCTTGATGGCCAGCACGTGCGGGTCGGCCGCCGCCTGCTCCACGAAGCGCTGGACCGACGTGGCGAACGAGTCGTACGGGTGCTGGAGCAGGACGTCGTGGTGGCGCAGCGCGTTGAACATGTCGGCCGGCTTCGCGGTCTCGACCTCGGCGAGGTCCGGGTGGGTCACCGGCAGGAACGACGGGTAGTTCAGGGCCTCCCGATCGACGTCGGCGAGGGTGAACAACCCGGTCAGGTCGAGGGGCGCCGGCAGCCGGAACACCTCCTTCTCGGAGATGTCGAGCTCCTTGACGAGCAGCTCGAGCAGGGAGTCCTCGATGCGTTCATCGACCTCGAGGCGGACGGGCGGGCGTCCGAGCTTGCGGCGCAGCAGTTCGCGCTCGAGGGCGTGCAGGATGTTCTCGGCGTCGTCCTCCTCGACCTCCAGATCCTCGTTGCGGGTGACGCGGAACGTCGTCCACTGCAGAATCTGCATGCCGGTGAACAGGGCCCCCAACTGGTGGCCGATGACGTCCTCGATGGGGATGTGGCGCCCCTCGCCGAGCTTGATGAAGCGCGCCAGGATCGTCGGCACCTTCACGCGCGCAAACTGCCGTGCACCTGTGGCCGGGTGCCGCAACAGCACCGCGAGGTTGACCGAGAGTCCCGAGATGTAGGGGAAGGGGTGCGCCGGATCCACGGCCAGCGGCGTCAGGATCGGGAAGATGCGGTCCTGGAAGAGGATCGCCATGCGCGAGCGCTCCTCGTCGGAGAGCCGATCCCAGGTCAGCAGCCGGAGGCCCTCGGCCTCCAGTTCTGGCCGGACCTCCTCTGCGAAGACGCGAGCCTGCAGTGCGGTGAGTTCCCGGACGCGGGCCAGCATCGCGTCGTGGAGGTCACGCGGCAGAATCCCGGACGCCCCGGGCACGGCCACGTCCGCCGCAATGCGGCGCTTGAGGCCGGCCACCCGCACCATGAAGTACTCGTCGAGGTTGGAAGAGAAGATCGCCAGGAAACGGGCCCGCTCCAGCAGTGGCACGTGGCGGCGATCGCGGGCCAGGTCGAGGACCCGGGTGTTGAACGCGAGCCAGGACAGCTCCCGGTCCTGGAACCGCCACGGGGGAAGCTCGGGGGCGTCCACCCTCTCGGGTGACTCAACGTTCATCGGACTCTCCTCGCAGGACGATGAGGCATCAGGCTACCCAGTCAACACGCACGTTGAACCCTACGCCGGGACCGTGATGCCGGGGGAGGCGGTTCGGTGCGGGTCAGCGTGCGTAGAGGACATCGGAGTGCACCACCTCGAACCCCGCCCGCTCGTACAGGGTGACGGCGGGGACGTTGTCGGCGTCCACGTACAGGATGACGCGCGTGTGCCCGCGGTCCCTCAGGTGGGCGAGGCCGGCGTCCAGGAGCACCCCGCCGATGCCCCGGCCCGTCGCCCGCGGGGCCACTGCGAGCACGTAGACCTCGCCCAGCTCGTCGTCGTGGCGTTTGGTCCAGTGGAAGCCGAGGAGACCGTCGGCGTCCTCGGCGAGGATCAGGCCCTCCGCATCGAACCAGGGTTCGGCAACCCGGGCCTGCAGGTCCGCGCGGGCGAGTTGGCCCTGCTCGGGGTGGTTCGTGAACGCGGCCGCGTTCACGGCGAGCAGCGCGTCGGCGTCCGCCCAGGTGAAGGGGCGCAGCGTGACACCCGGGGGCGCAGGGCGCGGCGTCGGCAGACCGCCGAGGGGGCGCGCCATGATGTGGAGCCCGCGCGCTGGACCCATGCCCGAGGCGTCCGCGAAAGCACGGGCTGCGGGGATGTCACCGAACGCCCAGATGCGAGGCCAGGCGGTCTGTGCGACGGCTCCCAGGAGTTGGGTGCCCAGCCCGCCGCGGCGATGGGCGGGGTCGACGCACAACTGGCCCGTGCGGTGGCGCGGATTCCACTGGCCGTAGGCGACGAGGTCGCCCGCGGCGTCCGTGAGCAGCCAGTGGAGGACGTCGTCGCGCGCAAGGGCGAGCCGGGCCTCCTCGTTGAGCGGCACGGTGCCGTCGACGGCCTCCGCGGCGGCGGCCAGGCGGGCGACGGCGTCCTGTTGGGAGGGGGTGAGTCGGCGCAGCGGTCCGGACATGTCAGGACGTCCTCTCCAGGCGGGAGCCCAGTTCCGGGGAGAAACGGTAGCCGACGTTGCGGACCGTCCCGATCAGGCTTTCGTGCTCGACCCCCAGCTTGGCGCGCAGGCGTCTCACGTGGACGTCGACCGTCCGGGTGCCTCCGTAGTAGTCGTAGCCCCACACGTCGGAGAGCAGCGTCTCCCGGGTGAACACCCGGCCCGGGTGCTGCACGAGGAACTTGAGCAGCTCGAACTCGGTGTAGGTGAGGTCGAGCGGCTTGCCGTGGAGGGAGGCGTGATACGCGGACTCGTCGACGGTGATGCCGCCCGCGCTGACGACCGACTCGGACGCCCGCGGCGCCACGAGCAGGCGGATCCGGGCCTCGAACTCGGCGGGTCCCGCTGTCGCCAGCACGACGTCGCTGACGTCCCACTCGGGATTGACTGCCGCGAAGCCGCCCTCGGTGAGGACGAGCAGCACGGGCGCCGGGTTGCCTGCGGCCGACAGCAGCCGGCACATCTGCCGCGCCGACGTCAGGTCGGTGGTGGCGTCCACGAGGACGGCGTCGACGCGGGTGACCTCGCCGAGGATTTCGGGGTCGGGGTCAACGGTGCGCACCTCGTGGCTCAGCAGCGAGAGTGCAGGAATCGCCGGCGATGCGGAGGAGGAGTCCGTGGCGGGGCTGACCAGGAGGAGCCGGGCCATCACCACCACCTCCTCATCCTCGTGTGCAGGCCAGACTCTACCGCCCGGGGTGCCGGCCGCCCCAGTCCGGTCGTCCGCCCCGGCCGTCGGGATCCGGGACCGGATCCGTCCACAACGCGCTGTCGAGGACGAGGGTCACCGGCCCGTCGTTGACCAGCTCGACCGCCATGTCGGCGCCGAAGACGCCGGTCGCGACGGTGGCTCCCCGGCTACGCAGGGCGGCCACGAAGGCGTCCACCAGCGGCTCGGAGACCTCCCGCGGGGCGGCGGCGCTCCACGACGGACGCCGGCCCTTGCGCACGTCCGCGTAGAGGGTGAACTGGCTGACGACGAGAAGGGGCGCGTCGGCGTCCGCGCACGAGCGCTCGCCGGCGAGGATCCGCAGGTTCCAGACCTTGTCGGCGAGCCGGTCGGCGATCGCCGGGGTGTCGGCGTGCGTGACGCCGGCCAGCACCAGCAGCCCGGGTTGCTCGATGGCCCCGACGACCTGGCCGGCCACCCGCACCCGCGCCGCCGTCACCCTCTGCACCACGAGTCTCACGCGCCGAACCCCCTCATGCACCAGACCTTAAGGCCGGGGGGAAGAATGGAACCAGTGCGGGCGTTGAACCCGTGACGGCCTGCGTGCTGAATGCTGATGGAGAGTGCCCCTTGTTCGAGATCCCGACCGACCTGAACCCGGCCCTGGTGGGCCTCGCCTGGCTGCGCGGCCGCTGGGAGGGAACCGGATACCGGCAGTGGCCGGGTGACGAGCAGACCCGCTTCAGCCAGCAGATCGACTTCGCCGAGAACGGCGGGGACTACCTGCACTACCTCTCCCAGACGTTCGAGGTGGACGCCGACGGGCGCCCGGTGCGCGCGCTCGACATGGAGACGGGCTTCTGGCTGCCCCGCGCCGACGGCACCGTGGACATCGTCATGTGCAGCCCCGAGGGCTTCTCCGAGATCTGGTACGGCAAGCTGCAGCCCGGCCGGGTCGACGTCACGACGGACGCCGTGGTGCGCTCCCCTCAGGCGCGGGTCGCCTACACCGCCGGACGCCGCCTCTACGGCCAGGTCGATGGCAAACTCATGTACAGCTTCGACCGGGCGACGACCGAGCATCCGTTGCAGCCCTACCTCTGGGCGACCCTGGTGCGTGTGACGTGACCGCCGCCGTCCTCAACCTCGCGGGGCCGGACGCCGGCGTCCCGTGGCACTACGGGGAGCCCCTGCGCGAGCAGCGACGCCTCGAGGCCGGCGAAGCCGCCGTCGACCTGTCGCACCGGCCCGTGTTCGCGGTCGCGGGCAGCGACCGGTTGACGTGGCTCCACGCGATCACGACCCAGCAGTTCAACCTGTTGCAGCCGGGCCAGGCCACCAGCGCGTACATCCTCGATCCGAACGGCCACATCGAGCACGCGTTCGCCGGATTCGACGACGGCACCACGTTCTGGGCCCACACCGAACCCGGCCATCTCGACGCCCTGCTCGGCTGGCTGCGACGCATGCAGTTCGCCGCCCGGGTCGAGATTGGCGATCGCTCGGAGGACCTGGCCGTGGTCGGGAGCGTCGCAGGCCCCCGCATCGTGCCTCGCGCGCGCCTGGACGCCGAACTCGGCGACGTGCGCGCCGGCACGTGGGCGTACGAGGCCCTGCGCATCGCGTCGGGACGTCCGCGGGTCTTCGTCGACACGGACGCCCGGACGATCCCCAATGAGGTCAGCGTGCCCCGGGGCGAACTCCTCGGCGAGTCCGTCCACCTGACCAAGGGGTGCTACCGCGGCCAGGAGACCGTCGCCCGTGTCCACACCCTCGGACGGCCGCCGCGGCGGCTCACCCTGCTGCACCTCGACGGGTCGGAGGACCGGTTGCCGGCGGTGGGGGCGCCGCTGCTGGCCGGACCACGAACGGTCGGGAGTGTCGGGTCGTCCGCCCTGCACCACGAGCTGGGACCGATTGCGCTCGCGTTGGTCAAGCGGACGGTCGACCTCGCCGTGACGCTGGAGGTGGAAGGGATCGCGGCGGCCCAGGAGGCCGTCGTCGACCCCGACGTCGGCCTGCATGTGCGGCCGCTGCTGGGGCAACCGCGCCTCGCGGATCCGTCCGGCTCCGGGTAACACCGCCGGTGCTGACGGCGTCCGGGTAAACACCGCCGGTACTGACGGCTCCGGGTAAACACCGCCGGTACTGACATCGACCGCCGATATACCAGAGGTGGATGTCAGTACCGGCGGTGTTTCCCACCCCGGCCGAAGTACCGGCGGTGTTTCCGACGGGGCGGCGGGCGCCAAGCTCAGCTCAGGCGTTGTCCTTCTTCGCCCGGTTGCGGAGCTTCGCGCGCTCGTTGCCGTCCAGGACGGTCTTCCGCATCCGGACGGCCTTGGGCGTCACTTCGAGGCACTCGTCGGAGCGGCAGAACTCGAGCGCCTGCTCCAGGGAGTACACGCGCGCAGGAACAAGACGCTCCAGTTCCTCGCCGGTCGACGAGCGCACGTTGGTGAGCTTCTTCTCCTTGGTGGGGTTGACGTCCATGTCCTCGGGGCGGGGGTTCTCGCCGACGATCATGCCCTCGTAGACCTCCTCGCCCGGCGAGACGAACAGGCTCCCCCGCTCCTGCAGGTTGAACAGCGCGTAGGAGGTCACCGCTCCCGTCCGGTCGGCCACCAGCGAGCCGGACAGGCGGGTCCGGATCTCCCCGGCCCACGGTTCGTAGCCTTCGTAGACGTGGTGCATGATGCCGGTGCCGCGGGTTTCGGTGAGGAACTCGGTGCGGAAGCCGATGAGGCCGCGCGCCGGCACGAGGTAGTCCATGCGC
>CAZZGU010000070.1:0-571 GCA_964653755.1 uncultured Nigerium sp.
ATCACTTCACCGCCCCAAAGAGAACCGCCACCGGCATGATCATGAAGCCCACGTAGAGCAGGACCGCGATCACCCACGCCAGACCGTTCAGCACCGAACGGGCCCTGGGGGAGGTGTTGGCCCCAAGCGTCGTGAGCGCGCTCCAGACGCCGTGCCGCACGTGCGACGCGACGACGAGCACCCAGATCGCGTACGCGAGCACGACCCACCACTGCGAGAAGCTCGCGATGACCATGTCGTAGGGCTCGGCGTCCGCGTCGAAGCCGGTGGTGGCCACCTTCGCGGTGAACTGGAGGAGGTGGAAGACGAGGAAGCCGGCCAGGATAACGCCGCCCCACCGCATCGTGCGGGCTGCGTAGGTCTGCTGGATCCGCTTGTCGTTGACGTACTTCGTGCTGCGGGCGCCGTGGGCCCGCTGGGTGAGGACCCACGCGGAGTACATGTGGGCCACGATGGCCAGAAGGAGGACGGCGCGGAAGACCCAGATGAACGTGCCCGCCGGCATCAGCGGATACAGGATCTCCTGCTTGAGCCAGTGGGCGTAATGGTTGAAGGCCTCCGCCCCGAGGAA
>CAZZGU010000070.1:581-9847 GCA_964653755.1 uncultured Nigerium sp.
CATGTGCATGAGCAGGAACCCGACCATCACGAGCCCGGTGATCGCCATCAGGGCTTTCATCGCAACCGTTGATCGGACCGCTCTCTGGTGAGGAGTGAGAGTTGTTGTCGCCACGGGCCTGACTCTAGACAACTTGCGGCCGCTTGTCCCGCGCGCCGACCGGTTTCGTCCCGCACGGTGTCCACGGAGTGGAAACTGCCCCTAACGGGGAGATTTACGCTTCCCGAGCCTGCCCTAAATTCCTGAGCCGGCGGTCAGGGGAGCAGGTCCGGACGCCGTGCGCGCGTGCGCGCCAGCGCCTGCTCGCGACGCCAGGCGGCGATGGCGCCGTGGTGGCCCGACAGCAGGACGCCGGGCACGTCCAATCCGCGCCACGAGCTCGGCTTCGTGTACACCGGGTACTCGAGCAAGCCTTCCGACGCCGGAGCGTGAGACTCTTCAACCAGAGAATCGGGATTGCCCAGGACACCCGGCAGAAGACGGACGACCGCCTCCACGATCGCCAGAGCAGCGACCTCGCCGCCGTTCAGGACGTAGTCACCCAGACTGAGCTCCCGGACCGGCATCCGCGTACGCGCGTGCTCGACCACGCGGGCGTCGATGCCCTCGTAACGGCCGCACGCGAACACGAGGCGTCCAAGGGTGGACAACTCCTGCGCGATGGGCTGCCGGAACAGTTCACCCGCCGGGGTCGGCACCACGAGTGTGGGCGGTTCGGCTGCGTCCGCCACGATCGCGTCGAGCGCCTCCCCCCACGGCTCGGGCTTCATCACCATGCCGGCGCCCCCGCCGTAGGGGGTGTCGTCGACCGTCCGGTGGCGGTCATGGGTCCACTCCCGGAGGTCGTGGATCCCCCAGTCCACGAGCCCCGCGGCCCTGGCCTTCCCGACCAGCGACAACTCCAGGGGGGCGAAGTACGCGGGGAAGATCGTGACGATGTCCAGCCGCATCACGGGAGGTCCTCCAGCAGCCCAGGCAGGTCCGCGACCTGCACGTGCCCGGCGACCAGGTCGACGACCGGGACGAGGGCGGAGACGAAGGGCACCAGCCGCTCACCCTGGTCGGTGGGGACCACCAGCACGTCCTGGGCCGGCAGGTGCAGCACGGACGCGATGCGCCCGACCTGGCGGCCCGCAGCGTCGAGTACGGCCAGCCCGACAAGATGGCGGTCGTAGTACTCGCCGTCGGCCGCCGGAACCTCGTCAGCGGCCACTGTGGCCCACACCTCGGCGCCCCGAAGACCCTCGGCGGCTCCCCGGTCAGCAATTCCCTCGAACGACACGAGCAGCACGCCGGAGTGCCAGCGGGAGGAGGTGACCACACGGGGACGCCCGTCCACGGACACTGTGGCGCCGGGAGCGAAACGCTGCTCCGGGGTGTCTGTGACCACGCGGACCGTCACCTCTCCGCGCAAGCCGTGGGGGCGTCCGAGCCTGCCGATCTGGACGTCGACCGATTCCGCCACGGGAACCTCCTCCTGCAAGCGCCGGACGCCCCGCCGTGGCGGGGCGTCCGGGGGTGGCCTTCGAGCCCGGGAGGGCCCGTTGCGAGTAGCGCCTGGCTGGTCAGTAGCGGCGGGGCCGCCGGTCCACGTCCACGAAGTCGACCCGGATCTGTTCGCGGCCCGCCAGGGCGGCGACCACCGTGCGCAGAGCGCCCGCCGTGCGCCCCTGACGACCGATCACCTTGCCGACATCCTCGGGGTGCACCCGGACCTCCAGGGTCCGCACCCGGCGGCGTTCCTGGTCGGAGACCGTCACGTCGTCCGGGTGGGCGACGAGCCCGCGGACGAGGTGTTCGAGAGCGTCCGCGAGCACGATCACGCCTCGGACTCGGCGTCCGCGGCGGCTTCGTCGATCTCCGCCTTGGCCTTCTTGCGCGAGGTGATGGCGCCCGAGGCAGGCTCGTCGTCGGCCTCGGCGAGAGCCTTGTTGAACAGCGCGAGCTTGTCGGCCTTCTCAGGCTGCGGGAGGATGCCCGACGGTTCGTCGGAGCCGGTGAACTTCTGCCAGTCGCCCGACTTCTTCAGCAGGGAAATGACCGTATCGGTGGGCTGGGCGCCCACTCCGAGCCAGTACTGGGCACGCTCGGTGTCGATCCGGATGACCGAGGGTTCGTTCTTCGGGTGGTAGATCCCGATCTCCTCGATGGCGCGGCCGTCGCGCTTGGAGCGCGCGTCCATGACGACGATGCGGTAGTGCGGGGAGCGGATCTTGCCCATCCGCTTGAGACGAATCTTGACAGCCACGGGTGTGGTTTCTCCTGTACGAACAAGCCCGTACACGCGTACGGACGACAGTGGGTGGATCCCCCGCCCGGTGTGGGACGCCGCGCGCAGGATCCGAAGGGACCGCGCCCCCCGGGTGAGAGAGGGCCCCGATGGGCGCAGGTGCACCGGCCATTGTGCCAGACGTGACCCGTCCGCCGCGAACCGACTCTGTCAGACGACTTCTCAACCGGGCACGCGCCTCAACCGCGCACCACGCGCCCCCGCAGGATGATCAGGCGCGGATCGCGCACGACCGAGACATTGCTGCGCGGGTCCTCGTCGAAGACGACCAGGTCGGCCGAGGCGCCCTCCGCCAGTCCGTCGACACCGAGCCACTCCCGGGCGCGCCAGGAGGCGGCCCCGAGCGCGAATTCCGCTCCCCCGACCCTGGCGAGGAGAGCCACCTCGTCCGCGACGAGTCCGTGGGCGAGCGCGCCGCCGGCGTCCGTGCCCGCGAAGATCGGGACCCCGGCGTCCAGGGCCTTGCCCATGGTCTCGAAGCGCCGCTCGTGGAGCGCCCGCATGTGGTCGGCGTAGACCGGGAACTTCGCGGCTGCCGCGTCGGCGATGGCGGGGAACGTCTCGAGGTTGATCATCGTCGGGACGAGCGACACGCCGCGCTCGGCCATGAGCGCGATCGTCGCGTCGTCCAGACCCGTTCCGTGCTCGATGCCGTCGATGCCCGCCTCGACCAGCTCGGCCACGGACTGCTCGTCGAAGCAGTGCGCCGTGACCCGCGCACCCAGCTGGTGGGCGGCCTCGATCGCCTCGCGGGCGACGTCGACGGGCCAGAGCGGCTCGAGGTCTCCGGTGTCCCGGTCGATCCAGTCGCCCACCAGCTTCACCCAGCCGTCGCCGCGGCGGGCCTGGGTTCGGACCTCCTCGACCATGTCCTCGGGCTCGACCTCTTCGGCGAAGTTGCGGATGTACCGCCGCGGCCGGGCGATGTGCCGTCCGGCCCGGATGATGCGGGGCAGATCCTCGCGGTCGTCGATCCAGTGCGTGTCGGCCGGCGACCCGGCGTCCCGGATGAGCAGGGTTCCCGCCTCGCGGTCATCGAGGGCCTGCCGCTCGGTGGTCGCCTCGTCGACCGCTCCGTGGTGGTCGAGGCCGACGTGGCAGTGGGCGTCCACCAGCCCGGGAAGGATCCAGACCCCGGTCGCAACGGTCAGAGCGTCCGGGATCGCGGTCAGGCTGATCCGCCCGTCCACGATCCACAGGTCGCGGGCCTCGCCGTCGGGAAGGACGACACCCTACAGGTGGAGCCGCGGAGCGGGCCCCGGGGGAAGGGCCTCCGCGTGGACGTGGGTATGGGTGTGCCCGTCATGCGTGTGCGTGAGCGCGTCGAGCGGGCCCAGGTGGCCGGCGGGTCCGTGGTGGTGCGTCATGGTGGCCAGCCTTGCACGACCCCGCGGGTGCGTCGAGGGTCAGCCCCGCGGGCCGCGGTTCTGCTGGTTGAGCATGCGCTGGAGATCCGGCGGTAGCTGGAATTCCTCCATGGCCTTCGCCATCTCGGCCTCCGACGTCGGCACCTGGTAGCCGGACGCCGGCGCGGCGGGCTGGCCGGCGAGCCCGGCCCGCTTGGCCGGGTTCCCGGAGACGCCCTTGGCGCTCTTCTTCCGCGTCGGCGCCACCTGCCGGGCCCCGGCCCGCCGCACCGGGCCCGCGCCCGGCATCCCCGGGACGCCGCCGGCCCCGAGTTGCCGCATCATCTTGCGCGTCTCCATGAAGCGGGCCACCAGGCTGTTCACGTCCGCGACCTGGGTGCCGGAACCCAGGGCGATGCGGGCACGGCGTGAGCCGTTGAGGATCTCGGGTCGAGCCCGCTCGGCGGGGGTCATCGAGTAGATGATGGCTTCGATGCGGTCGATCTCGCGCTCGTCGATGTTCGCGATCGCGTCCTTCATCTGGCCCATTCCGGGCATCATCTGCAGGATCTTGCTCATCGGGCCCATCCTGCGGACGGCCTGCATCTGCTGGAGGAAGTCGTCCAGGCCGAAGTCGCCCTTGCCCAGCAGCTTCTCCGCCGCCTTCTTGGACTGCTCGGCGTCGAAGGTCTTCTCCGCCTGCTCGATCAGGGTCAGCAGGTCGCCCATGTCGAGGATGCGGCTGGCCATCCTGTCGGGGTGGAAGAGGTCGAAGTCCGCCAGCGCTTCGCCGTTGGAGGCGAACATGATCGGCTTGCCCGTCACGCGAGCGATCGACAGCGCGGCGCCGCCGCGGGCGTCGCCGTCCAGCTTGCTCAGGACAACCGCGTCGAACCCGACGCCCTCGGAGAACGCCAGCGCGGTGTTGACCGCGTCCTGACCGATCATCGCGTCGACCACGAAGAGGATCTCGTCAGGGCGGGTCGCGTTGCGGATGTCGATCGCCTGTTGCATCATCTCGGCGTCCACGCCGAGCCGGCCGGCGGTGTCAATGACGACCACGTCGTGGAGCTTGCGCCGGGCCTCGTCGATCGAGGCGCGCGCAACCTCCACCGGGTTGCCCACCCCGTTGCCCGGTTCCGGGGCGTACACCGGGACGCCGGCGCGTCCGCCGACGATCTGGAGTTGGTTGACTGCGTTCGGACGCTGAAGGTCCGCGGCGACCAGGATCGGGTGGTGACCCGTCTCACGCAGCCAGAGCCCGAGCTTGCCGGCCAGTGTCGTCTTGCCCGAACCCTGCAGGCCCGCGAGCATGATCACGGTCGGGGGGGTCTTCGCGAAGCGCAGCTGCCGGGTCTGCCCGCCGAGGATCGCGACGAGCTCGTCGTTGACGATCTTGATGACCTGCTGCGCCGGGTTGAGCGCTTCGCTCACCTCGACGCCCTTCGCGCGCTCCTTGACCTGGGCGATGAATTCCTTGACCACGGCCAGGTTGACGTCGGCCTCGAGCAGGGCCAGCCGGATCTCGCGCGCGGTCGCGTCGATGTCGGCGTCGGTCAGGCGCCCCTTGCCGCGCAGGTTGCGGAAGGCGGCGCTCAGGCGGTCTTGCAGTGTGTCGAACAAGGGTCTCCCTCGGGACGGGTGGACGCGGGCCGGCCCAGTCTATCGCCAGCCCCGGCGCGGCCCGACGCCGGTGGCGACGGTCAGGCGTCCGGGTCCGCGGGGCCGGGCAGGAGGAGCTGGACGCACACGAGGTCCAGCCAGCGACCGAACTTGCGGCCGGTCTCGGGAAGGCGTGCGACCTCGACGAATCCGAAAGCCCGATGGAGCATCAGCGACGCCTCGTTGTCGGCCGACAACACCCCGATGAGCGCGTGGACGCCGGCGTCGCGCGCCTCGTTCACCACCGTCCGCAACAGCAGGGTCCCGACACCGCTCCCGCGCGCCGCGGCGTCCACATAGAGGCTGTGTTCGCGCGTATGACGGTAGCCCGGCCGGTCGCGCAGGGGACCCCAGGCCGCGTACCCCACGACGCGTCCGTCACGCTCGGCCACCCACACGGGCTGCCCCTCCCGGACGTGGTCAGCGAACCATTCCGCACGGGCGGCCAGCGTCTGGGGCTCGGTGTCCCACGTCGCGGTCGTCGTGAGGATCGCGTCGTTGTAGATGGCGCGGATCGCCGGCACGTCCGCTGCGGTCGCGATCCGGACGGTTGTGGGCCCGGCTGTTGTGGGCCCGGCTGCGGTGGTCCCGGCTGTGGTGGGCTCGACGTCAGGCACCGAGCAACCCGTCGACGAACCCCTCGGCGGTGAAGGGGGCGAGATCGTCAACACCCTCGCCGAGGCCGATGAACTTGACCGGGACCCTCAGCTCGCGCTGCACCTGGACGACGATGCCGCCCTTGGCCGAACCGTCGAGCTTGCTCAGGACGATGCCGGTCACGTCGGTGACCTCTGCGAAGACGCGCGCCTGCACGAGTCCGTTCTGGCCGGTGGTCGCGTCGAGCACGAGGAGCACCTCCGTGACGGGCGCCTTCTTCTCGACGACGCGCTTGATCTTGCCCAGTTCGTTCATGAGGTTGGCCTTGTTGTGCAGCCGGCCCGCGGTGTCGATGAGGACGACGTCGGCGCCGGTCTCGATGCCGCGCGCGACCGTGTCGAATGCGACGGATGCGGGGTCACTTCCCTCCGGACCCCTGACGGTGGGGACCCCGACCCTGTTTCCCCAGGTCTCCAACTGGTCGGCGGCAGCGGCTCGGAAGGTGTCGGCGGCGCCGAGCACGACCGTCCTGCCGTCGGCGACCAGCAGCCGGGCCAGCTTTCCGACGGTCGTGGTCTTTCCGGTGCCGTTCACACCCACGACGAGGATGACCGCAGGCAGTCCGCCCGCCCCGCGGTCCCCCAGGGCGCGATCCAGACTCGGATCGGCAAGGGCTACCAGGTGGCGGTGCAGGAGCGTCCGGGCGCGCACCGGGTCGTTGACCCCGTCGATGGCAAGCTCCCGGCGCAGCGAGGTCACGAGCTCGGTGGTGGGGCCCACGCCCAGGTCCGAACCGATGAGCGTGGCCTCGAAGTCGTCCCAGGTGTCCTCGTCGATGCGGTCGGTCGACAGCAGCCCGACGAGCGCCTGGGCCAGGACGTTGTTGGAGCCGGCGAGTCGACGGCGCAGCCGCGCCATGCGGGTGGCGGGTGCCTCTGGTTGCTCCAGGGCTGGGGCGGTCGGGACGCGCGAGGGCGGCTGCCCTTCGGGAGCCGCCTCAGCCTCCTCGACGAGGACGCCTCCGGTGCCTGGGCCGGTCTGCGTGGCGGGGGGCGGCAACTGCGCACGGCGTCCGGCCTGGAGCGCGCGACGCCGCCCACGGACGACCAGCGCGGTCACCACGACGGCGACCATCGCGCCGACGCCGACGGCGATCCAGATCCAGTTGCTCATGATCCAGCTGTTGAGGTCCACGGCCTCATCGTAGGCGAACGCGCCGACAGGCCAGGCGTCCGAAGGACCCTCGCGGGGTCATGGAGGGGACGGTCAGCGGGTTGGAGCCGGACCCTCAGGCAGGCGTGCGTGAACGACGGAACCCGCGCCGGCGGGGATCCAGGCGTCGGGCCGGCCCTCGCCGGAGTCCGGACGGCCCAAGCCGGCGTCCGGACGGCCCTCGCCGGCGTCCGGAGCGTCCGTCGGATCGGGCTGGTGCTCCTCCGGCTCGTCTGCCTGGGCCTCGTCGCGTTCGCCAGACGCCGACGGAGCCGAACGCGCCGACCGCTTCTCGCGAATCCGGGCGGGCAACTCCCTGATGTTGAGTTCGGGCACTTCCTCGATCTCGTCGAAAAGTGCCACGAGGCCACGGGGCGGGTCTGCCTCGCCGTTCAGGTGACGGGCAGTCCTCGCCATGGCGTCGGCGATCTCGGGGTGCTGGTCGCGCCCCTGGCCCTCCATCCCCATCACGACCACGGCGATGATGGCCGCCGCGACCGCGAGGATCACGAGCATGGCGAAGATCGTTGCCGGCACGCTACCTCCCTTGCTTCTCCCCCAGTATGCACTCCCGGGCCGATCCGCCCCGATTCCTCGGCCGCGGTGGCCGTCAGCTCTCCCGCAGCCGTTGGCTGATCACCGTCGACACGCCGTCCTCGCGCATGGTCACCCCGTAGAGGGCGTCAGCGATCTCCATCGTGCGCTTCTGGTGGGTGATCACGAGCATCTGGCTATTCTCCCGCAGCTCCGAGTAGATGCCCAGAAGCCGCCCCAGGTTGACGTCGTCCAGAGCCGCCTCGACCTCGTCGAGGATGTAGAACGGGCTGGGCCGTGCCTTGAACAGCGCCACGAGGAACGCCACCGCCACGAGCGAGCGCTCCCCGCCGGAGAGCAACGACAGACGCTTGACCCTCTTGCCCGCCGGGCGCGCCTCGACGTCCACCCCCGTGGTCAGCCAGGAGTCGGGCTCGGTGAGCACAAGCCGTCCCTCACCCCCGGGGAAGAGCCGCGCGAACGAGTGCGCGAAGGCCTGCGCCACGTCGGCGTACGCCTCGGCGAAGACTTGCTCCACGCGGGCGTCCACCTCCCCGATGATCGAGACGAGGTCGGCGCGCGTGCGCCGCAGGTCGTCGAGCTGTTCGGCCAGGAACGCATGGCGCTCCTGGAGCGCCTCGAACTCCTCCAGGGCGAGCGGGTTGACCCGCCCCAGTTGTTGCAGAGCCCTCTCCGCGGTGCGGAGCCGCTTCTCCTGCTCCTCGCGAACGAACGGGCGGGTCACCGTGCCGCCAGAGTCCGCCGAACCGGCGACGTCCGCCACGGGCACCGGCTGGTCGGGCCCGTACTCCACGGCCAGCACGTCGGCGAGGATCCCCAACTCGGTGAGCGAGCGCTCGGCGAGGTTCTCCACGCGCAGGCGCTGCTCGGCGCGGGCGAGTTCGTCGCGGTGCACGCGGGCGACAAGGTCTTCGAACTGCCGGGCCAGGTCGCGGGCCCGCCGGCGCGCGTCGGTCACCTCGCGCTCGGCCTCGATTCTGCGTGCCTCCACGGCCGCGCGCTCACGACCGGCTGCAGCCTGGCTCGCCTCGGCCAGCGACGCCAACCAGGCGGCGGCCTCGCCGGCAGCGCGCGCCACCTCGGCCTCCCGTCGCAGCATCGCCGCGCGGGCCGCGGCCCGTTCCCGGGACTGGCGCTCCGCGGACGCCGCCCGGCTCAGCGCGTCTGCACGCCCGGCCAGGCCCCTGACGCGCTCCTCGTGGGTACGCAGCGCCAGCCGGGCCTCCATCTCGGCCTGCCGAGCCACGGCGGCGGCGCGCGCCAGGCGATCACGCTCGGCTGGGTCCGGTTCCGCCACGTCACCGGCCACGGACGCGCGCTCCAGCCGCTCGGAGAGCGCGATCAGCGCGGCGGCGTTCTGCGTCTGGCTCTCACGCGCCTTCCCCATCGACGCCTCGAGTCGGGTCACTTCCCCCAGTGCGGCCCGCGCGATCTGCTTGAGCCTCCCCAGCTCCTCGGCAAGGGCCGCATACTCGGCGTCGGACTCGTGCAGGCGAGCCAGGGCGGCCTCCACGTTCCGGGTCGCCTCGTCCAGTTCCGCCTGCGCTCCGGCGAGCGCGAACACGAGTCGCTCGGCCTCCGACTGGGCGTCCCCCAGGAGTTCG
>CAZZGU010000070.1:9861-11340 GCA_964653755.1 uncultured Nigerium sp.
CCAGCAGGCTCGGACGGGAGGACGAGCCCCCCACCGAGAACCAGGCGCTGAGCACGTCGCCGGCTCGGGTCACCGCGGTGACCTCCGGGAGGCCCGCCACGAGGGCGTGCGCGTCGGCGAGGTTGTCGACGACGGCCACCCGTGCCAGCAGCCGGGTGATGCTCCCCTGGAGGGCTGGATCCGCGCGCACCAGGTCGACGGCATAGCGAGCGCCCACCGGCAACTCCGGCCACGAGCCGGGGTCGTCCAGGCCGGAGTCTGTGGCGAGCAGAAGGCCGGCGCGGCCGAGGTCCTCGGCCTTGAGGTGGTCGATGGCGGCGACGGCCTGGTCAAGCCCTGAGACGGCCACGGCCTCCGCGGCCGTACCCAGGGCGGCGGCAATCGCCGACTCGAACCCCGGGTCGACCCCCAGGAGCACCGGCACGGAGCCGAGCAGGCCCTGGACCCGGTCCCCCGCCGCCAGCAGCGCTCCCGAGGCGTCCTTGCGTTCGAGCCCGACGCGCAGCCCCTCGAGTCGGGCGGCGACGGCGGCGCGGGTGCGCTGGGCCGCGTGCTCGGCTTCCCGCAGGTCCGCGAGCCGCGCCTCGGCGGCGAGCCGGGCAGATTCGGCCTCCTCGAAGGCGGTGTCAAGGCCCGACTCCCCCTCACTGAGGCCCCCCAGGTGGCCCTCCAGGCGGGCGAACTGCCGGGTCGCCTCTTCCGCGCGGGCCGCCGCCTCGTCGCGCGCCGCCGCGAGCCGGCCGATTTCGGCGTCGGCCGCGTCGACCCGTGACCTCAGCGAGTTCACCTCGCCGGTGAGCCGGGCGAGTCCCTCGCGGCGGTCCGCGAGGGCGCGGACGGTGGCGGCGTGGTCGCGGTCAGCCGCCGTGTGGGCCTGCTCGGCCACCTCACGGCGTTGCGTCGCCGCCGCGAGAGCGGACGCCAGCGCCTCGACGTCGGCCCGCAGCGCCTCCTCCTGGGCACGGACGGCCCGCGCCTCGTCCTCCAGTTGTTCGGGATCCCGCCCGCGGCGGTCGTCCGACGACATGGTCCGGGCGTTGCGGACGCGCTCGGCAGCGATGGACGCAGTGCTGGCCAGCCGCTCCCGCAGGGCAGCGAGCGCGTACCAGGTCTCCTGGGCGCGGGCGAGGTCGGGCGCGGCGACCCGGACGCGGTCCTCAGCGCCCGCTTCGGCCTCCCGAGCCTCCTCCAGCGCCTCCTCGACGTCACGGCGCCGGCGCTTCAGTTCGGACTCTGCCGCGCGGTCGGATTCCAGCGCGAGCGTGGCCATCACGTAGTCGTCGGCCAGCAGGCGCGCCTTTGCGTCCCGCACGTCGGCCTGGACGACAGCGGCGCGGCGGGCAGCCTCGGCCTGACGCCCCAGGGGCTTGAGCTGCCGGCGGATCTCGCCGAGGAGGTCGGCGAGCCGGTCCAGGTTGGCCTGGGTGGAGTCGAGCTTGCGGAGCGCCTTCTCCTTGCGCTTGCGGTGCTTGAGCACGC
>CAZZGU010000071.1:0-11300 GCA_964653755.1 uncultured Nigerium sp.
GGTGCCGGGCAGGACGGGACCCACCGTCCCGAACCGTGGCGCCTGCGGGACGTTGACGAAGCTGACGGCCGAGGTCTCGGTCATGCCGTAGCCCTCGATGACCAGGATCCCGGCCGAGTAGAACCACTCCTGCACCTGTGAGCTGAGCTTGGCCGACCCCGAGATGAAGAACTTGATCCGACCGCCCATGCGGTCCTTGAGCTTGCTGAACACGAGCCGGTCGGCGAGGGCGTACTGGACGGCCAGCGCGCGCGGCAGCGGCGTCCCCGCCAGCCGGTAGGGACGCGAGTCGCGCCCGACGGCGAAGGCCCAGCGGGAGATCCGGCCCTTGACCCCGCCGGAAGGCGAACTGGTCTTCACCGCGTTGCGGACCTTCTCGAAGATGCGGGGAGCCCCGCACATGAAGTCGGGGTTGGTGGCCCCCAGCCCGGGCATGATGCGGTCGATCCGGCCGTCGACGGCGGACGCGAAGCCGACCGTGAAGCCAACCATCATCACGGCCTTGCCGAAGACGTGCGACAGCGGCAGCCAGAAGTACTGCAGGGCGCCGGGCTCGATGATCTTGAGCGACTCGACGGCCACCGCCTCGTAGGTCCAGGAGCCGTGGAGCAGTTCGACGCCCTTCGGGAGCCCGGTGGTTCCGGAGGTGTAGATGAGCGTGGCGAGGGTGTCCGGTGTGCAGGAGTCGATGGAACGGCGCACGCAGTCGGGGTCGGCGGCAAGTCGTTCGCGGCCGCGGGCGGCGAGGTCGTCCAGCGTCAGCACCGTGTCGCCGTTGCCGGAGCCGTCGAACAGGATGACGTGATGCACCTGTTCGCGGAGCCCGGGCTGGCCGTCCAGCTTCACCACCTGTGCCTCGTTCTCCGCGACGAAGACCTTCGCGTCGGAGTGGGCCACGATGTGCGCGAACTCCGGGCCCTGGGTGTTGGGGTAGATCGTGGTGGTGGCGCAGGCCGCGCAGTTGATCGCGATGTCCAGGAGCACCCACTCGATGCGCGTCCCGGAGGCGATCGCGACCCGGTCCTCGTACTGCAGGCCCAGGGAGAGCAGCCCGGCTGCGAGCTCGAACACGCGGTCGCGGGTCTCGCCCCAGGTCAGGCTGACCCACTGCTCGTCGACGTCCGGATAGCGGTAGGCCTCCTGGTGGGTGGACCGTGCCACCCGCTCCTCGAACAACGCACCCACCGACGAGGGTCGGCTGTCCAGAATCTGTTGCAGATCGGCCATGGTTGGCAACTCCTCGTACGTGCGGTCCCTAGCGCGTCAGTGTAAGGCGACGGCGCAAGGCCGGGCCACGCGGACACGGATGGTTGAAGGCTGAAATGTTGATACCATGATCTGCATGCCCACAACAGGACCGCTCTGGCTCAACGCCGACCAGCAGGGTGTGTGGCGCGCCTACCTCGCGGGCAGCGCCCGCATCGACAAGCACCTGGACGCGAAACTGCGTCCCTTCGGCCTCGACCTGAGCGAGTACGAGATCCTGGTGGTGCTCTCGGAGGACGAGGAGCGCCGGATGCGCATGTCCGACCTCGCCGACGCCGTCCATCAGTCGCGCTCGCGCCTCACCCACACCGTCACCCGCATGGAACGCAAGGGTCTGGTCGAGCGGGTGCCCTGCCCGGAGGACCGGCGCGGTGTCATCGCCGTGCTCACCGACGCGGGCATGTCCCTCCTGGTGACGGCTGCTCCCGCGCACGTGGCCTCGGTGCGGGAGATCTTCGTCGACGTGGTCGATCCCGGCGACTACAAGGCGTTGGGACGCGCGATGCGCGCCATTCTGGCGGTGGCAGACTGACGGTGTGAACCTCACCGCGCCCGCCGGTGCCGGGCTCGCCGCGGTGAACGACAGCCTCCACGACGCCGGCTTCGCCGAACTCGACTCCAGCACCCTCACCCAGGCCCTGTATTCGACCGACGCCTCCCTCTACCGGCTCGTGCCCCTCGCGGTGGCGAGGCCACGGGACGCCGCCGAACTCGCGGCCGTGGTGCACGCCGCCCGTGCAGCCCGGGTCCCCCTCACGACGCGCGGTGCGGGGACCTCCTGCGCCGGCAACGCGGTCGGACGCGGCGTGGTGGTGGACGTCGCACGGCATCTGACGCGCATCCTCGCGGTGGACGCCGCCGAGCGCACGGCCGTCGTCGAGCCGGGCGTCGTGCAGGAGGTCCTGACCCGGCGCGCCCTGGAGCAGGGGCTGCGCTTCGGGCCTGACCCGTCCACGGCGAGCCGCTGCACGATCGGCGGCATGATCGGCAACAACGCCTGCGGTCCCCGCGCGCTCGGCTATGGGCGGACCTCCGACAACGTCGTCGCCCTCGACGTCATCACGGGCACGGGGGAATCGCTCACCGTCGACTCGCGCACCGACCTGACCGCGAGCGATTCCCCCACTCTCGCAGCCCTCCATCGCCTCGTCCTGGCCAACCTGGGCACCATCCGCACGGAGTTCGGCCACTTCTCCCGCCAGGTGTCGGGCTACAGCATGGAGTGGCTCTTGCCGGAGCGCGGGTTCGACGTGGCACGCTTCCTCGCCGGCTCCGAGGGGACGCTCGCCGTGATCACCCGGGCGACCGTGCGGCTCGTCGCGGACGCCCCCCACAAGATCATGATCGCGCTGGGCTACCCGACGATGCCGGACGCTGCCGACGCGATGCCGGCCATCCTGCCGTTCCGCCCGACGGCGGTCGAGGGGATGGACCGCCGCATCGTGGACGTCGTGGCGCGGGAGCGGGGGCCGGGGGCCGTCCCTGACCTGCCTCGTGGCGAGGGCTGGAACTTCGTCGAACTCGTCGACGACGACCCGGTGCGACTCTGCGAGCGGGCCGACGCGCTGCTCACGGCGTCCGGCTGCCTCGAGGGGCGCGTGGTGACCGACCCGCAGATCACCGCGTCGCTGTGGAAGATCCGTTCCGATGGGGCCGGGCTGGCCGGGGTCAGCCTGAGCAGGGCGGCCCACGCGGGCTGGGAGGACGCCGCCGTTCCACCCGGCCGGCTGGGCGCCTACCTCCGCGACTTCGACGCCCTGCTGGCACGGCACGGTCTGGAGGGGCTGCCGTACGGCCATTTCGGGGAGGGCTGCGTCCACTGCCGGATCGACTTCCCGCTCATGGACGAGGGCGGGACGAGGGTCTACCGGGCCTTCATCGAGGAGGCCGCCGATCTGGCCGCCTCCTACGGCGGGTCGATGTCCGGGGAACACGGCGACGGCCGGGCGCGCTCGGAGTTGCTGCCGCGGATGTACTCGGCCGAGGCCCTGGCGCTGTTCGCCGCGGTCAAGCGGATCTTCGACCCGGACAACCTCCTCAACCCGGGCGTCCTCGTGGACCCCGCACCCTTCGACGCCGACCTGCGGGCGCCGGCCGTCCGCCAGTCGCCCCTGTTCCGCTCCCACCGCCGCTTCGTCGAGGACGTGCACCGCTGCACCGGCGTGGGCCGGTGTGTCGCCGACAACACGGCCGCGGGCGGCGTGATGTGCCCGTCGTTCCAGGCGACCCGGGACGAGAAGGACTCCACCCGAGGCCGGGCCCGGGTGCTCCAGGAGATGATCAACGGCACCCTCGTCACCGGAGGCTGGCGCAGCGCTGAGGTGCACGAGGCGCTCGAGCTCTGCCTGGCCTGCAAGGGCTGTTCGCGGGACTGCCCGACGGGCACCGACATGGCGGCGTACAAGGCGCGGGTGTTGTACGAGTCGTATCGTCGCCGGCTGCGTCCTCGCGACCATTACACGATGGGGTGGCTGCCCCGCTGGGGGCGCCTGGTGTCGTCGAACCCGGTCCTGCCGGTCGTGATGAACCTGCTCATGCAGACCCCCGGGATTTCGCGCATCGTCAGGGCGGCGGCGGGGATCGACCAGCACCGGGGCATGCCGCGGTTCGCGACGTCGTCGAACCGGCGTCGCGTCCGTCGTGGGCTGCCCGCGGGCCCGGACGGCCGCCCCGTCCTGATCTGGGTGGACTCGTTCAGTGACGCGTTCGAGGGCGACAACGTCGCCGCGATGGCGGCCGTGCTCATCGAGGCGGGCTACACGCCCCAACTGCTCGAACGCAAGGCGTGCTGCGGCCTCACCTGGATCACCACCGGCCAGCTGGACGGCGCCACGCGCGAGTTGCGCAACGCCGTTGAGGTCCTCCACCCGTACGTGGCGCAGGGCGTCCCGATCGTGGGGACCGAACCGTCCTGCCTGTCCGTGTGGCGCTCGGACGCCCTGGAGCTCGTGGCGGACGACCCGCGCGTCGCCCAGGTGGCGGCCGGGACGTTCACGCTCGCGGAGTTCCTCGCGCGCGACCCCGGGTTCATCCCCCCGGACCTGTCCGGGCACACGATCATCGCCCAGCCGCACTGCCACCAGGCGTCGGTGATCGGGTGGGACGCCGAGGAGCGCCTGCTCGCGCGCACGGGCGCGGCTGTGGTCAAGGTCGGCGGCTGCTGCGGGCTGGCCGGCAACTTCGGGATGATCGACGGGCATTACGACCTGTCGGTCAAGGTCGCCGAGCACGACCTCCTGCCAGCGGTCCGGGACGCCGGCCCTGACGCGATCGTGCTCGCCGACGGCTTCTCGTGCCGCACCCAGCTCCAGGACCTCGCCGGCCTGCAGGCCCTCACCCTCGCAGAACTGTTCGCCGCGCACGCTGGCATACTGGGTGCGTTTCCCCAATCCCCCAACCGTGACGGGACGGTCCATGCCTGAGTTCGTGTACATGATGCGCAACGTGCGCAAGAAGATGGGCGAAAAGCTCGTCCTCGACAACGTGACCCTCTCGTTCTACGAGGGCGCCAAGATCGGCGTCGTCGGACCCAACGGGGCGGGCAAGTCGACCCTGCTGAAGATCATGGCCGGCCTGGAGAAGGCCAACAACGGCGAAGCGGCGCTCAAGAAGGGCGCGTCGGTCGGGATGCTCCAGCAGGAGCCCCCGCTGACCGAGGACAAGACGGTCCTGGAGAACATCGAGGAGGCCGTTGCCGACACCAAGGCGCTGCTCGACCGCTACAACGCGATCGGCCTGGAGATGGGGGAACCGGAGGCCGACTTCGACGCCCTGATGTCGGAGATGGGCGACCTGCAGACCGAACTCGACCACCGCAACGCCTGGGACCTGGAGAGCCAACTGGAGCAGGCGATGGACGCCCTGCAGTGCCCGCCCGGCGACACGCCCGTCAACATCCTGTCGGGCGGCGAGCGGCGCCGCGTGGCGCTGTGCAAGCTCCTGCTGGAGAAGCCGGACCTGCTCCTGCTCGACGAGCCGACCAACCACCTGGACGCCGAGAGCGTCAACTGGCTCGAGGGTCACCTCAAGGCCTACCCCGGGGCCGTCCTGGCGGTCACCCACGACCGGTACTTCCTCGACAACGTCGCGGAGTGGATCTGCGAGGTCGACCGCGGGAAGCTCCACCCCTACGAGGGCAACTACTCCACCTACCTGGAGACCAAGCGGTCCCGGCTGCAGATCGAGGGGAAGAAGGACGCCAAGCGCGCCAGGATCCTCGAGAAGGAACTCGAGTGGGTGCGCTCCAACCCGAAGGCCCGCCAGGCCAAGAGCCGGGCCCGCCTGGCCCGCTACGAGGAGTTGGCAGCCGAAGCCGAACGCAACCGCGCAGTCGACCTCGCCGAGATCAACATCCCGCCGGGCCCCCGCCTGGGCTCCGACGTGCTGGAGGGCATCCACCTGACCAAGGGCTTCGGCGACCGCGTGCTCATCGACGACCTGAACTTCTCGTTGCCCCGGGCAGGCATCGTCGGCATCATCGGGCCCAACGGCGTCGGCAAGACGACCCTGTTCAAGATGGTCGTCGGCGAGGAGAAGCCGGACGCCGGCGAGCTCCGCGTGGGCAAGACGGTCAAGTTCAGCTACGTCGACCAGGGCCGGTCCGGCATCGACCCCGCGAAGAACGTGTGGGAGGTCGTCTCCGACAGGCTCGACTACATCAAGGTCGCGAACTTCGAGATGCCGTCACGCGCCTACGTGGCCTCCTTCGGTTTCAAGGGCCCCGACCAGCAGAAGCTGGCCGGCGTCCTGTCCGGAGGCGAGCGCAACCGCCTCAACCTGGCGCTGACCCTCAAGCAGGGCGGCAACGTTCTGCTGCTCGACGAGCCGACCAACGACCTCGACGTCGAGACCCTCCAGTCGCTGGAGGACGCCCTGCTCGAGTTTCCCGGCTGCGCCGTCGTCATCTCCCACGACCGGTGGTTCCTGGACCGCGTGGCGACCCACATCCTTGCCTGGGAGGGTGACGACGAGAACGAGGCCCGCTGGTTCTGGTTCGAGGGGAACTTCGCCGACTACGAGGAGAACAAGCTCGCCCGCCTCGGCGCCGAAGCTGCCCGCCCGCACGCCAGCAAGCACCGCCGCCTGACCCGGGACTGAGCCCCCGTCACGCCACCCTGGCCGGGGACACCTCCGTCTCCTCCGTGACCGGCCCCCCGGCCCCCTCGAGGGCGGCCAGTTCGGCTTCCCTCCGCGACTCCATGCGGGGCGCCTCGTCGTCGGCGCCCCGCCCGGCCCGCGTGAAGCGCGCCACCCCGCGCCGCAGGTCGTGCCCGACCGTGGCGGCCTCGATGAGGAGCCCCTCGCGCTGGTTGCCGTGCTCGTCGGCCCAGCGTTCGGTGCGGAGGCGCCCGACGACCACCACGGCGTCGCCGCGGTGCAGGCTGTCGCGCACACGTTCGGCGAGTTGACGCCAGCACGTCACCCGAAACCAGGTCGTCTCACCGTCGCCCCATTCGCCGTCCCTGCGGATGCGCGGTGTCGTCGCCAACTGGAACGACGCGACTCCCCCGTACCCCTCAACCGTCCGGTACCGGACGTCTCCGCCGACGTTCCCGGCGATCGTGATCTGCGGTTCCATGGTGCTCCCTTCGTGAGGTGTTCTCCCCCCCACGTTGGGTCGCCGAGCCGGTTACGCGTCAGGAAACCGGACCCTGTGGAAAACTCAGGCCGCCTTACGCACAGCCTCCCGGGCCGCGGCCAGCCGGTCGAGCTCGGTCTGCACCGGGGCCACCACCTCGGTGGCCGTCACGGACGCGACCGCGTCGGTCAGTGAACGCCGGGCACGAGAAGCCTTGAACCGGGCCCCCCACTCGACGAAGACCCGGCTGAGCAGCGCCAACGCCACCCCGCCGAGGACGCCGCCCCCGAACAGGAGCGTCTGCACCGGCCAGCCCTGGACCTGCACGGGGACCATCTCGATGGGCAGCTGCAGCAGGGCGATCACCCACGGCAGAGCGAGCCACCCCGCCCCGACGAGCGTGGCGGCGAACAGCAGCCACTGGAGGATCGTCACCCCCACCCACCAGCCGTGTCCCGTCGTCAGGCGCAGGTCCGCGCCGGCGATCGCCGCGTCGAGCCGGTCCGCGAGCAGGCGCTCGTTGCCGCGGGCGGCCTTCCTGATGGGCTCCACCCACCCGCGCGGCACGCCGTCCGTGGCGGTGTCGATGAGGCCGCGCAGCGACGACTCCAGCCTGGCCGACTGCACCGAGGTCGCCCGGGGCAGCGACGTCCGGCTCACGTCGGTCGGGCTCAGCTCCTTCGGCCCCAGACCGACCCGCAGTCGTCGCAGCGGATCCGGCCGGAACCGTCGCAGCCACGACACCATCGGCCAACCCGTCGCGAGGGCTCCGCGGTGGCGCCACGCCTTGAGCACGCCCTCGACGACGATGGGCACGCCGGCTGCTTCCGCCATCGTGCCGTTCAGGCGGTCCAGAACCTCGTCGGTCAGGTTCGGGACCCGGCCCGAGCCCAGATCGTCTGCCAGGGCCCTGGCCGACGTCGACACGTCGGCGGAGAACCGCCGCACGGTCGCCGTCTTCTCGCCGACGGTGCGCACGAGCAGTTGCCGCAGCTCCCCCACGCCCTCGCCGGTGAGGGCCGACATCGCCAGCACCGGCGTCCGGGTGAGGCCCTCGGAGTCCAGCAGCCGGCGCAGGTCGGTCATCGCCCGGGCGAGCTGGTCGGGCGTGAGCCGGTCTGACTGGTTGAGGACCACGACCATGACGTCGTCGTGGTCGGCCAACGGCTTCAGGTACCCGTCGTGGAGGGCCGCGTCGGCGTACTTCTGCGGGTCGACCACCCAGATGAACATGTCGACGAGCCTGACCAAGCGGTCGACGGTGAGCCGGTGGCTCACCTCGGTCGAGTCGTGGTCGGGCAGGTCCAGCAGGACGAGCTTCTCGAACGCCGAGTCCTTCGAGGCGATGAGGTGGCGCCTGCCGACCTCCAGCCAGTCCAGCAGCCCCGTGGGCAGCTCGCTGCCCCAGGCGACGGCCATGGCCTCGGACGTGGTGGGCCGGGTCACCCCCGTGGTGGCGAGGGAGGTGCCCGTGACCGCGTTGAACGTGCTCGACTTGCCTGAACCGGTGGCTCCGGCCAGCGCGACCACCGTGTGGTCGCCGGTGATGGCCAGACGTTCGCCAGCCCGGCGGACGACCTCGGCGGCGGCCGACACGACCTCGTCCGAGGCGCGTCCACGGCTCAGCTTGACCGCTTCGTCGAGCGACCGCAGGCGCGTGGCGAGGTCCGGGTGCCTAGACGCCATCGCGCGCCCCCACCTGCCGCTGCTCGTCCGGTGCGTCGACGAGCGTCCCCTCCAGGGCCGGCAGGTCCACCGAGGGCTCGATCTCCGACGATGCCCCCTCCAACGCGGGGGCGGCGGGCACCTTCAGGATCGCGACACCCTCGCCACCGCGCGCCTCGCGCAGTTCCGCGACAGCCTCGCGCACGGCGTCCGCCTGGGCGGCGTCCACCCCGGTGGCGGCCAGCACCTGGTGGTAGCGCCCGAGTTCATGGGTCATGAGCGCCTGGACGCGCGAGTCCAGCTGCTCCTTGGCCTGGCGGGCAAGGCGCCGCACCGCGTCCTCGCCGAACACGGCCTCCAGCAGGCGCTGCGCCAGTACCGCGGTGCCGCCCGCGATGCCGACCTCAGCGCCCGTGATCCCCCCGGTCTGGGAGAACACCACGATCATCAGGGCGACCCCGACGCCGTTGACGCCGAGGGCCAGGAAGCGGGCCGTCGACTTCTTCTCCCCCCCGAGCTCGCTCACCAACTCCAGGACGTCGCCTTGCCAGTCGCGGATCGTCCGCGCGACTCCTTCGTGAAACTCCACCGACGTCCGCGAGAGGTCCCCCTGGGTGCGCCCGACGATGTCGCGCCCGGCCGGGTGCGCCATCCACGCAGACTCGGTTCGTTCTGCCGCCGCCTCACCCTCCTCCCGGATGAGTGCCTCCATCCCGGACTCGACGGCCAGCTTGACGTCGTGGACCTGGCGAGGCTCGCCCTTGAGCGCCCCCATGAGGCGATCCCGCAGCCAGCCGATCTTCTGCTCCACGGCACGCATGAACTCGCCCGTGCCGACGAAGTCCTGCCAGCGGGCGAGCACCTCCCCGCGCAACAGCGTCCCGTCGGCGGTCTGGACGCCGACCGTGCGGACGGCCTCCGCAAAGCTGGCCTCGGCGTCGAACCGGAGCTGCGAGAGCGCCTCGACCTGCTGGTCGACCGCTGTCGCGACGACGGGTGCCCGGGTGGCAAGCGCGCCGATGGCCCCGTCGAGCGTCTGCAGGACGACGGCCTGTCGGCTCTGCTGGTCTGCGGCCAGGGTGGCGAGCCAGTCCCGGATGGGGGACACGGCGGCGTCCGGGAGGAGGCCGTCCTCGTCGAGCGCCACCTCCGGAACCGCGAACAGGGGTGAGGACGCCAGCCCGCGCTCGGTCATCAGCCGCCCCAGGTGCGGCGGTACCTCGCCCATCGCCGCCGGGGGCACGCGGTCCAGCACGACGGCGACGGCCGCCGAACGTTCGGCCGCCGAGAGGAGGTACTCCCACGGCACGGCGTCCGCGTACCGGGCCGCGGATGTCACGAAGAGCCACAGGTCCGCGGCGGCCAGCAGTTGGGCCGCGAGCACCCGGTTCTCGACCACGACGGAGTCCACGTCGGGCGCGTCGAGCAGGGCCAGCCCGCGCGGCAGGCTCGGTTCGGCGACGAGTTGCAGGGTGCTGGTGTCGCTGGCGCTCTGGAAGGTGCGCGCGAGCCCCGGCAGGATCCGGTCGGACTGGAAGTGCTCCAGGTCGTCCGGATGGAAGACGAGCACCGGCGAGCGCGTGGTCGGCCGGATCACCCCCGGAGACGTGACGACACGCCCGATGAGCGAGTTGACCAGGGTGGACTTGCCGGCGCCCGTCGAGCCGCCGATCACCGCGAGCAGGGGCGCATCCAACATGGCCAGGCGGGGCAGGATGTAGTCGTCGAGCTGGGAGACCATGACGCGGGCCCCGCGCAAGGCCTCTGCGCTGCCCGGCAGCGCCACCGGGAGCCTGACCTGGGTGAGCGAGTCACGCAACGCGGTCAGTGCTTCCACGAGGCGTGCGGTGCTCATGCGCTCCTCCTACCCTTTCGGCGGCCCCCATCGCGGGTCGACGGGCGAATAACGTGAGCCTACCGGCGGTGTTCCGTGAGCCGCAGGCGGAGAGGGTGGCATCTCGCCGGACGACGGGGGCAGCGCCCGCCTGAAGGGGCGTGGCCAGCGCAAGCGCGGCAGGGTGGGCAGATGCGCCTTCTGGAGGCGGGGGTCGTCCACGGCTACGCCGCGCAACGACCCGGCCCGCTCGAGCAGGAGGCGGGCGCGGTCGTTCCCCGCCGCGTCGATCGTGCCCCGCACCTGCGCGTCCCTCAGGTGCGCCAGCTCGGTCAGCGTGCGCTGGAGCCGCAGGGTGGCGAGCAGGGAGCGCCAGCCGTACGTGGCCGAGACGACGACCGCCTTCAGACGCGAGCGCTGCCGCGAGAACACCCAGACGTCCGACTCCGGCAGCCACCCCATCCGGACGAAATCGGTGAGCCGCTCGCGGTGGCGCCGACCCTCGGCCAACACCTGCCGGACGAGGTGGACGACGACGCCCAGGAACAGCGGCAGGGCGACCAGGAAGTAGAGCAGCTGCTGCTGCTGTTCGGGGAAGAGGCTCGCGACCGCGTTGAACGCCATGTGCAGGAAGGAGGCGACGACGAACCCCACCAGGGGCGCGAGCACCCGGACCACCTTGGAGCGCGACCCGAGCGCGACGGCGAGCCCCAGCGCCGTCATCGTGGTGAACAAGGGGTGGCCGAACGCGGTGACGAACCCACGCAGGAAGACGATGCTGCTCAGCGCCTCTTCGGGATCGCCCACCTCGATCGTCACCGAGGAGTACACGATGACGCGGGCGTAATAGAGGATGTTCTCGGTGAACGCGAAGCCGGCCGCCGAGAGGCCGCCGAGCACGACGGCCCCCACCCGCGACAAGAGCCGATAGCGGAACGCCAGGGCGATCCAGAAGAG
>CAZZGU010000072.1:0-11295 GCA_964653755.1 uncultured Nigerium sp.
GCCGATGAGCGAATCCTCACCCAGTTGGGTGCCCGAGGGGATGTACGAGGCGTTCCCCACGAAGGCCCGCTGGCGAACGACCGTCCGCCGGAAGGCGACGTGTCCGTTGGCGTACGAAGCTGCCCCGATCGAGGCCATGTCGGCCACGAAGGTGCCGTCGCTGAGCGTCAGCAGGTCGGGGTCAATGTTGGCGATCGTCGCGATCTCGGAGCCCTTGCCGACGTTCGCCCCGAGCAGGCGCAACCAGTGCGGGGTGTAGAGAGTGCCGTACAGCGAGTTGTTGAGCTCGAGACTGGCGGCCAGCAGCTTGTCGCCGAACCACTTCTCCACGCCCAGCTCGGAGCGAAGGTGGTGGACGCCGACCGGCGTGCTGAGCAGCGCGAAGCGCCGGAACCAGAGGATCAGGGCGCCGGTGGCGAGCACGAACATCGGCCCCGACAGGGCGGTCACCGCGAGCGCGTAGCGATCGTCGAAGGTGAGCAGCGTCCACCACACCAGCAGGATCACCGGGACCATCGCCAGCGTGGGCAGGAACTCCAGGAAGATGATGCCGAGCACGAACTTGTGGGCGAGCTCCCGGGGCCACTCCCGCGGCGCCTCCGCGCACTCCAGCATGGTGTCGAGGACGGGGTCACCGTGGTCGGGCTGCGCGGTCGACGGCGAGCCCGCCCAGGTCTCGTCCGCGGGGAGGTGCTGGCCGGCCATCACGAGGGTCTGCGGGCGGAGGACGGTCCCCGCGCCGACGGAGCACGGCCCGGACAGCACCGAGTTCGCCTGGATCGTCACGTCGTCCGCCAGGTGGATGGCGCCGATGCGGAGGACGCCGTCCTCAATCTCGAAGGCGCGCAGGTGCGTCTCGTAGCCCACGGTGACGTTGTCACCGATCGTCAGGAGCATGGGCAGGGGGATCTGGGCCGTTCCGATGGTGCAGCCCTCACCAATCCTGGCCCCCAGCAGCCGCAGGTAGCGGTCGATCCAGTGGGTGCCGGACAGGTGCGGCAGCGGTCCCAGCGACATCGAACGCTGCACCAGCCACACCCGCAGGTGGGTGGACCCGTAGAGCGGGTACTCGCCCTCCTTGCGGAGGCCGACCCCAGCCAGGCGACAGGTCGCGAGCGGGAAGATCCAGCGCATGAAGAGGTACGAGAACGGAAGCGTGAGCATCATCTGGGTGAGCATCGCCGAACTGGGGAACCCCTCGTGGATCGCGTACAGCACGCCGATCGGCAGCATCGACACGGTCACGACCAGGTAGAGGTAGAGCGCCTGGGCGAGACCGAACAGCCAGATCTTCCAGCCGGGGTACCGGCGCCGGGCGGAGGCGGACGCCCTCGTGTCCGGACCCGCGGCAGCCTGGGCGCCTGCCGCGACGTCGAGGAAGGCGGCCAACGCGCGGACGTTCGGATTGCCGTACAGATCGGGGATGGAGAGGTCGTCGGTGCCGGGCAGCCGCTGGGAGCGAAGCCTCGACACGAGCGTGGCGGCGATGAGGGAGTGACCGCCCAGGTCGGTGAAGAGGTCGGCGGTGACCGAGAGCGCCTCGGCCGGCACCCTCAGCACGTCGCCCCAGAGCTTGACCAGCGTCTCCTCGGTCGGCGTCTCGGGCGCCTCATACTGGTCGGCGCCGCCGATCAGCCGGGGATGGGTGGGCGCCGGCAGCGCCCCCCGGTCGGCCTTGCCGCTCGGCATGAGGGGCATGACGTCCACGAATTCGATGTAATCCGGAACCATGTAGGGCGGGACGCGCTTGCGGCAGTACTCGTGGAGCTCGCTGGCGTGCTCACGGGTGCCGGACGCCGGGCTGGCGGCGACGATGTAGGCGACGAGCTCGCCGCCGGTCCCCTCGGTGTCGATCTTCTTCAGGACCGCGGTGGCGACCCCCGAGCGCTCCATGAGGACCGACTCGATCTCCTGGAGGTCGACGCGGTGCCCGCGGACCTTCACCTCGCTGTCCTTGCGTCCCAGGTACTCGATCTCGCGGTCGGCGTTCCAACGGCCCAGGTCGCCGGTCTTGTACGTCCGGCGTCCGGCTTCGTCGAGGACGAACTTCTCCGCGGTCAGGTCGGGACGGCCGACGTACCCGACGGCAACCCCGACGCCCGAGACACACAGCTCGCCGACCTCTCCGTCGGGGACGACGTTGAAGTCATCGTCGCGCAGGGTCACCGAGTAGGTCGGAAGTGCCTTGCCGATCGTGACGGGCTTGCCCGACTCGAGCTCCGCCCAGGTACAGCTCGCGGTGCACTCGGTCGGACCGTAGGTGTTGAGGATGCGCCGGTTGTGGCCGCCCCACCGCTCCACGAGCTCCTGCGGGCAGGCTTCGCCGCCCAGGTTGAGGGTGTGGATGCGGGGGAGCGTGCGGTCCAGGGTGGACAGGACGGTGGGGACCGCGTGCAGGAAGGTGATCCGCTTCTGGTCCAGGAAGTCGGCCAGCCCTGCGCCCACCTTGCGGCCGTCTGTCGGGCCGGCCACGAGGGTGGCGCCCACGGCCCACGTCGTCCAGAGCTCCTCCATCGAGAAGTCGAACGAGATCGACAGGCCCTGATAGACCCGGTCGGTCGGCGAGACGCCGTAGACCTGTGCGGCCACGACGACGAAGTTGCAGATGCTCGAGTGCGCCACCGCGACGCCCTTGGGACGCCCCGTCGAGCCTGAGGTGTAGATGATGTAGGCGACCGGGTCACCGTCGTCCGACAGGGCGAGGCGGGAGGCGTCCGAGGCAGCGAGCAGGGCCTCGAAGTCGTCCAGGAAGACACGCTGGAGCGGGAGTCCCTCGCTGGATTCGGCCTTGTCAGCCGTCGTCAGCAGAACATCCAGGCCAGCGTCCGTCGCGATGTACTCGACACGATCGCTCGGGGCGTTGGGATCGATCGGAACGTAGGTCGCGCCGGCCTTCAGTGCGCCGATCACGGCCACGTACATGGGGGTGGAGCGCTCGATGAGGATCCCCACCGACATGCCGGGCACAATGCCCAGGGAACGGAGATGATGCGCCAACCGGTTGCCGGCCTCGTCGAACTCACGGTAGCTCAGGAGGTCGGACTCGCACTCCAGCGCATTGGAGTCCGGGAAGGCGTCCGCGATCGTCTCGACGAAGTGGTGGAGCCTGCGTGGACGCTCCAGCGCGTCGAGGTACGACCAGTCACCACTCGCGCGCGCCTTCACCTGCTTGGCTCGCAACTGCGTGGCTGCCTTCTGCGTTGCGCCGTCCCAAGGCGGTGGCACCACTCATTCCCCCTCACGCGTGCGGGCGTGCACTGGGCCCCACGGTCTGGGCCAGGACACGCCCGGTTGTCCCCCGCGCCAGGCGGACCCCGGGGAGTTTGTCCACCGGGACCCCGCGGCACGGGACGTTGCACTAGGCTACCCGGACGCCCACCGCCGCCACCAATGGGCGCGGCAGCGGTTGCCATGGGCGCGCCTCAGTCGAGCAGCTCCACCGTCCCGGCGGAGCCGTCGATCCGGACGCGCTGGCCGTCCGTCAGGCGGGTGGTGGCCTCGCCCACGCCCACGATCGCGGGGATCCCGTACTCCCGGGCCACCACGGAGCCATGCGTCATGAGGCCGCCCATCTCGGTGATCAGGCCCCCCGCGGTCAGGAACAGCGGCGTCCAGGCCGGGTCGGTCCCCGGGCAGACGAGGATGTCCCCGGGCGCGAGGTGGGTCGTACGCGGGTCGAGGACGATCCGGACGGGACCCTCGACCACGCCCGGGGACACTCCCAGGCCGGCCAGGTTGTCGCCCGAGGCGACCACTCCCTCGAAGAACGCCCGTCCGTCGCCCACCAGGACGCGGGGCACCTGGCGACGGCGGCGCTCGGCGTCCGCGGCAGCCCGACGGAGGCGAACGGGGGTCCGGAGGTCGGAGGCCGCCCACGCGTCCCGCAGCTCCTCCATGGTCAGGAAGAAGACGTCGTCGGGCAGGTCGAGGATCCCGGCGTCAGCAAGCTCGGCGCCCACCTCGAGGAGGCGCTCGCGGACGAGGGCCAAACCGCGCACGATCGCGAACTTCGGCGTCTCGCGGGCGCCCAGCAGCGCACGAAGCCGCCCGGCGAGATAGCGGACCTGGGGGGCGTCCCGGCGTCCAGCCGCGCGGGCCAGCCGCGCGATCGCCTCCTCGGCTTCGACCTGGCCCTGCGCGTGCGTCGCCCGCGGGTTGTGCGCGGCGTCCTCGATGCGGACGAAGCCCTGGAGCGACCGCATTACCGAGGTCGGGTCATCGCGCCAGCGTGGGGACGCCACGTCGATCTCGGCCACCCCTCGGCTGCCGTAGTCCGCGAGGAAGCCCGCGACAGCCCCCTGCGCGACCGGGGGCAGGGTGCCCGCCCGGTACCGCCGGGCGAGTTCGACCGGGTCGGTGTCGGTGACGACACCCCAGGCGTGGGGATCCGACCGGATCTCCTGCGCCACGTCCCACATCTCCAGGTCCATGTCGGTGGTGACGTTGCCGGGCAGGGAACGCAGCACTTTCAGCGTCAACGCTTCGGCGTCCTCGAGCTGGGTGTCCGCGGCCAGCTTGCGCAGGCGCGCCAGAAGAAGCAGCGAAGGCAGCATAAGGCGGCCAAACGCGGGCAGAAGGATCTGGAACACCTCGCGGGCGAACCGCTCGACCGCCAACACGCTCGTCTCCAGGCGCGCCTCCCTCGTGACGAGGCGCCGCGTGGACGCCAGCCTGCGGTCGGTGGTCCGCAGGAGCTCTGCGATCGCGTCGTCCAGACGCGTGCGCACGACCTCCGGGTAGCGAAGGCTGACTGGCGCCCACGGCGCGACCTTGCCGAAGAACCGGCCGGCCGCCCCGAACGTCGCCGCGCCCGGCACCCTGCCCTCGGCGGCCCAGACGGGGTCCTCGAAGAGGCGGCGCAGGACGGCGGCGCTGGCCGGCTCGGCGATGGGGAGCACCTTCTCCACCACCACGCGGCCCAGCTCAGAACTGAGCAGGCCGTCCACCCGGATCCACAGCCGCTCCCCGGCCTCGCCCAGCAGCGGGTTGGCGCGGTAGTCGACCGGGCGCCCGAACACGCGGGAACCACCGGCGAACAGCTGCCGGATGAGGTCGCGCCCCAAGGGCGAGATCGGCTCCAGCATCCCCTGGACGGCCCCGAAGGAGAGCCAGATCGGCGTCTCGTCCGTGGCGATCCCAGGCCCGGTGGGAACGGGGAACAGGGTGGTCACCGGCCGCGACTGCACGATCCAGAAAGCATCCCCGACGCGCGCCCACTCGACGTCCTGCGGCTGCTCGAACAGGGCAGTGATCCGGCGTCCCAGCGCGGTCAGCTCGTGCACCTGGGAGCGCGTCAGCGCGGGTTCCGCACCGGCGGACTCCATGGTCGTGATCGCACCCGACTCCGTGTCGACCACGATGTGGTCGGGCACGACGGTGCCGGCCACCACCGCGTCGCCCAGACCGAACGCCGCGTCGATCACGGTCTCCCCGCGGTGCCCGCTGACCGGGTTGGCGGTGAACATGACCCCGGCAGCCTCGGCCGGCACGAGGTCCTGGACGATGACTGCGATCGCGAGGTCCTCCTGGTCCACCCCGTTGCGGACGCGGTAGGCGATCGCCCGCTCGGTCCACAGCGAAGCCCAGCAGGCGACGATCCGGTCCACGACGTGCTCGGCGCCCGCCGCGTCCAGGAACGAATCGTGCAGGCCCGCGAAGGACAGCCCGGGCAGGTCCTCGGCGGTCGCGGACGACCGGACCGCGACCCTGGCATCGCCGAACGTGGCGACGGCCGCCACCAGCCGGGCGCGCTGAGCCCGGGGCAGGCGCTTTCGGTCGAACGCCGAGCGGATGGTGGCGGAGGCCGCGGCGGGATCCCCGGTGGCGAGCGCGTCGAAGATCGTCGCGTGCAGGCCCGCGCGGTCCACGAAAGCGCGGTACTCCCCGGTGTCGATCACCACGAAGCGGGGGACCGGATGGCCGTCCGCGCGCAGTCGTTGCAGGTTCGCACCCTTGCCGCCGAGGCGGGTGAGGTCGCCGTCGTCCTCAGTCACATGCGGAGTATCCCACCACGAGCCCCTGCCCGGCAGGTTCTCGCCGCCGAACAGGCGGCCCTCCCGTGGGCGGGGCTACGCTCGCCGCATGGACGTCAGGGGTCTGCGCAAGAGTTACGAACGCGGCGAACTGCGCGAGGACGGGTCCGCAACGCACCCGGTCGAGCAGTTCGGGCGATGGTTCCACGACGCAGTCCGGGCCAAGGTGCCGGAGCCCAACGCCATGACGCTCGCGACCGTCGGAGCCGACGGACGGCCGTCCACGCGGGTCGTGCTGGTCAAGGAGTTCGACGCCGGCGGCGTGGTCTGGTACACGAATTACCGGTCCCGCAAGGCCCGCGAGCTGGACGCCAACCCGCACGCCGCGCTCCAGTTCCACTGGGTCGAACTGGAACGGGTCGTCCGCATCGAGGGGGTGGCCGCCCCGGTGAGCGCGGGGGAGTCCGACGAGTACTTCGCGCGACGACCGCTGGACTCGCGCATCGGCGCCTGGGCCTCCCCGCAGAGCGAAGTCATCACGTCCCGGGCGGTCCTGCTGGCGAACGCCGCCCGGGTCTCCGCCCAGCACGGGCTGCACCCGCCGCGCCCGGAGTGGTGGGGCGGGTACCGGCTCGTCCCGGACGTGTGGGAGTTCTGGCAGGGCCGACCCTCGCGCCTGCACGACCGCCTTCGCTACACGCTCCACGACGGTCAGTGGCGCCGGGAGCGGCTGGCACCCTGAGCTGGGCGGACTCCCGGACGACGAGTGAGGGGCGGACCCGTGAGATCCCTCAGCGAAGGGTCACTTGGGGAAGCGCAGGAAGAACTCCTGGACCTCCATCGGCTTCCCGGAGAACTGGGCGCTGAACGTCCCGTCGTACCAGTACACGGTCGCCTGACCGTCCTTCTCGTAGTACCAGTACTGGCCGGAACCCGACCTGATGGAGCCCGAGGTCAGCATGCTCGCGGCGTCGAAGTCGCGGGCCGCGCTCTCCTGGGCGTGCCGTGAGGCGTCCTCGGCCGTCGGCCACTGGGACATCTGGACGCCGATCACATCGTCGCCGCTCGTGAACGTGCCCTGCTGCGCCTCTGTCGCGCCGGCGTTCAGGGTGTCGGAGTCCTCTTCGAAGTCAGCCTGCTCGAAGTTGTCGACCGCGGGCGGGATGAACTCCTCCAGGCTCGTGGCTGCGGGAGGTGCGGGGGTTTGCGAGGGCGACTCGACCGGCCCGCTCGGCGGAGGCGTGCTGGGGTACGTCCACGTGGGGACGGGCTCCCCGGACTCGGACTCCCCGGGAGTGGCCGGGCTGAGGACGAAACCCGCTCCCCACCCGACGAGGGCGACGGTCTGAATGAGGCCGACCGCGATCGCGGCGGTTGCGAGACCGCGCCCCTTGCGGCCGGACTGGCGGATCCGCGACAGCGCCCACGCCCCCAGAGCGACGCCGAGGGGCCCGACGATGAAGGCGGTGACGAGCGCGACGAGTGACACCCGGTCGGGAGCGTCCTCGGGCCCTGAGCCCCGGAACGCCTGGGGGTCGGTCATGGAGTCTCCCGTCGCAGTTGAGCTGTTGCCTGGGCGATTCTACGCGACGCGCCATCTGGCGTAAGATCCTGTAGCGGTGCCGGTCTTTCGTTCGGCGCCGACGCGACCGATGCAGTGTAGGCCTTGGCTAGTCAGGGCACTACGCGAGGAGGCTAGTCCATGTCTTGGCTCACCCGATCCCGACACGCAGGAGGCAGGCGTTCGAGCCTGCGGGCCTTGGCGACCCTGGTCGTGATGGCACTCACCGTGGGGATAGCCCAGTTCGTCATGGTCGCCCCGCGCGCCTGGGCAGCCTGCGCGGGCGGCTCCCTGTACGTCGTGCCGCATCAGGACGACGACCTCCTCTTCATCAGCCCCGACCTCCTCGCCGACATCGACGCGGACCGCTGCGTGCGGACCCTCTTCCTGACGGCAGGCGACGCGGGTTACCAGGACGACTACTGGCAGTCCCGGGAGCAGGGCATCGAGGCCGCCTACGCGACCATGGCGGGCGTCTCCAACTCCTGGAGCACCTCGTCGGTGAGCCTCGCGGGAAAGTCCGTCCGGACCCGGACGCTCAGCGGCAGCCCCAACGTCTCGCTGATGTTCCTGCGGCTCCCCGACGGGTTCCCCTTGGGCACCGGCTCCGCCGAGCAGGGCTACCAGAGCCTGAAACGGCTCCTCGATGGCGCGATCTCCAGCATCAGGGCGGTCGACGGCAGCGCCAGCTACACGGCCTCGACGCTCCGCAACGCCGTGCTCGACGCGATGCGCGTGTCGTACTCCACGACGGTGCGCACGCTTGACTACCTGTCCAGTTACGGCAGCGACGGCGACCACTACGACCACCACTCGACCGGCTTCATCACCCGGGACGCGAGCGGTACCTACAGCACCTCGCACCTGCTGCAGAGCTACATGGGCTACGACACCTCGTACGAGGCGGCGAACGTCAGCGGGACCAACCTCACGCGCAAGACTGCGGCGTTCACCAGGTACGCGGACTACGACGACGAGATCAACATGACCGAGTACCAGTCCCGCGGCTGGATCTCGCGCCAGTACCGGATCGCCTCCAGCGGGACCGTCGGCGCCAACGCCGGCGCCGACCAGACCGTCACGGCAGGTCAGCTCACGACGCTCGACGCGTCCGGGTCGTCGGCCACGGGCACGATCTCGTACGCGTGGACCCAGACGGCCGGCACGGCCGTCCAGCTCTCCAGCACGACGGTGGCCAAGCCCACGTTCACCCCCACCGCGGGGGGCACCTACACCTTCTCGGTGACCGTGCGGAGCGGGACGTCGAGCGCGACGGACGCCGTCAACGTCACCGTCGGCGGCGGGACCACCCCCCCGACGACGCCGCCCACCACCGATCCGGCCAACCTCGCGCGGGCCACCGGCGTCACCGTGACGGCTTCGTCCCAGGACACCGGCTCGGGTCAGACCGCTTCGAAGGCCGTCGACGGCGTCATCAGCGGCTACCCCGACGACTCCTCGCGCGAGTGGGCCACCGTCGGCGGCGGCAGCGGGAGCTGGATCCAGCTCGCGTGGCCCAGCGCGGTGACCATTGACCGCGTCGTGCTCTATGACCGGCCCAACAGCAACGACTGGGCCACAGGCGGGACGCTGACCTTCTCCAACGGCACCACGGTGGCCGTGCCCAGCCTCAACAACACCGGCGGAGCGACCACGGTCACGTTCTCGCCGCGCGCCACCACGAGCCTGCGCTACACGATCACGTCGGTCGGATCCGGCACGGAGAACATCGGCCTTTCCGAGCTCCAGGTCTACGGTTCCGCAAACCAGGCTCCGACGGCGAACGCCGGCGCTGACCGCGCCGTGACCGCCAACACGCTGGTGACCCTGGACGGGTCGGCGTCCACCGACCCCAACGCGGGGACGACGCTCACCTACTCCTGGAAGCAGACCCTCGGCGCGACCGTGACCCTGTCGAGCGCGACAGTGGCCAAGCCGACGTTCACGCCGACGGCTGCAGGCACCTACACCTTCGAGCTGACCGTGTCCGACGGCGCACTGAGTGCCAAGGACACGGTGACGATCACGGTGGCGGCGGCGAATCTTCCGCCGGTCGCGAATGCGGGGGCGGATCAGTCGGTGACGACGGGGACGCTGGTGACGTTGAACGGGTCGGGTACTGATCCGGAGGGCAAGGCGGTCACGTACGCGTGGGCGAAGACGTCGGGTCCTGCTGCGACGTTGTCGAGTGTGTCGGTGGCGAAGCCGACGTTCACGCCGGCGTCCGTGGGGACGTATGTGTTCGAGTTGACGGTGTCGGATGGCACGCTTTCGGCCAAGGACACGGTGACGATCACGGTGGCGGCGGCGAATCTGCCTCCGACCGCGAACGCGGGGACCGACCAGAGCGTCGCTGTCAACACCCTGGTGACGTTGAACGGGTCGGGTACTGATCCTGAGGGCAAGCCGCTCACCTATTCGTGGGTGAAGACGTCCGGTCCGGGCGCGACGCTTTCGAACGCCTCGGTCGCAAAGCCGACGTTCACCCCGGCCACCACCGGTGACTACGTGTTCACGCTGACCGTGAACGATGGCGACCTGACGGCGACGGACTCCGTGACCATCAAGGTCACCCAACCCAACCGCGCGCCGGTCGCGAACGCCGGGAACGACCAGTCGGTCCTGGTGAATGCCAAGGTGACCCTCGACGGCTCGGCCTCGAGCGATCCGGACGGCACCACGCTCTTGTACACGTGGAAGCAGACCGGGGGCACGCCGACGGTCACGCTCACCGGGGCGACGACGGCGAAGCCGACGTTCACCCCTGTGACGGCCGGCACGTACACCTTTGAACTCGGCGTTTCGGACGGCACGCTGACGGCCACCGACTCAGTGACCGTGGTTGTGGGCAACCCCAACCAGACGCCTTCGGCGGTCGCCGGACCGGACCAGTCGGTCACGCTGAGCACGCTCGTGACCCTGGATGGGTCGGGATCGAGCGACCCCGACGCGGGGACCACCCTCACGTACAACTGGGTGAAGACGTCCGGCCCCGCCGCCACGCTGTCGAACGCGGCGGTGGCCAAGCCGACCTTCACGCCGGCCACGGTGGGGACGTACGTCTTCACGCTGACCGTCTCGGACGGGACGCTGTCCGCGAACGACTCCGTGACCGTCACGGTGAGCCAGCCCAACCGGGCCCCGGTCGCCAATGCGGGTCCGGACCAGACCGTGGCCGTGAGCACGCTGGTGACCCTCGACGGCTCGGGCTCAACCGATCCGGATGGCGGCACCCTGACGTACGCGTGGACCAAGGACTCCGGTCCCACGGCGACCCTGTCCAACGCCTCGTCCGCGAAGCCGACGTTCACGCCGGCGTCCGTGGGGACGTATGTGTTCAAGCTGACCGTGTCGGACGGCGCTGCGACGCACTCCGACCTGGTGACGATCACGGTGGCGGCTGCAAATCTGCCTCCGACGGCGAACGCAGGAGTGGACCAGACCGGGACGACGGGGACGCTGGTGACGTTGAACGGGTCGGGTACTGATCCGGAGGGCAAGGCGGTCACGTACGCGTGGGCGAAGACGTCGGGTCCTGCTGCGACGTTGTCGAGTGTGTCGGTGGCGAAGCCGACGTTCACGCCGGCGTCCGTGGGGACGTATGTGTTCGAGTTGACGGTGTCGGACGGGACGCTGTCGGCGAAGGACTCCGTCACGATCACGGTGGCCGCACCGGCGAATCTGCCTCCGACGGCGAATGCGGGGGTGGATCAGTCGGGGACGACGGGGACGCTGGTGACGTTGAACGGGTCGGGTACTGAT
>CAZZGU010000073.1:0-3177 GCA_964653755.1 uncultured Nigerium sp.
CACGCGGGACACGGTGGCCGTGGAAACGCCGGCGGCATGGGCGAGGTCGGTCAGTCGCGCCTTGGTGGTGGTCGTGATGATCTCTTCCTTTCGATCGTCCTCCACGAATTGCTGAAAGGATACTGCACAAGTTGCAGCGCGTTACGCACATCTTTCAGCGCGTTGCGGGGCGCGAGTTGGGGGTGCGGGGCGGGAGGGTCGCCCGGGCAGCCGGAGGATGGTGATCGAAGCGTTACGAAAACGGCTAGAAACTTTCAGAAGCCTTGCGTTACGCTGGCAGGGACGGGCTGCAGTGGCGCCGCCCCCCACGAAGGAGATCATCGTATGCGCAGGAGCCTCGCTGGCTTGCTCGCCGTTGGCCTGTCCCTCACGCTCGCGGCGTGTGGCGGGTCCCCCACCAGCTCGGCGCCCGGGAGCGCCGCCCCCTCGTCGGTCGCCCCGGCCGGCACGCTCACCGTCTGGGTCGACGAGACCCGGATCGACAGCTTCAAGGAGCTCGGCACGGACTTCGCGGCGGCCTTCGGGGTCACCCTGGACGTCGTCCAGAAGCCTGCGGCCGACATCAAGACCGACTTCATTGCTCAGGCTCCGACCGGCGAAGGGCCCGACCTCATCGTGGGCGCCCACGACTGGACCGGTGACCTCGTCAAGAACGGTGTCATTGCCCCGGTCGAGCTCGGGGACAAGGTGGCCGGCTTCGCCGACTCGGCGATCACGGCCTTCACCAACGGCGGCCAGCTGTACGGCGTTCCGTACGCCATCGAGAACATCGCCCTGGTGCGCAACAACAAGCTCGCCACGACCACGCCGGCGACCTTCGACGAGCTCGTGGCGCAAGGCAAGGCCAGCGGAGCCGAGTTCCCGATCCTGATCCAGCAGGGCGCGAATGGCGACGCTTACCACCTGTACCCCCTCCAGACCAGCTTTGGCGCCCCGGTGTTCACCACGGACGCGTCCGGTGAGTACACCGCCGAGCTCGGCATGGGCGGCCCGGAGGGTGTCGCGTTCGCGAACTACCTGAAGAAGCTGGCCGGCGAGGGGGCCCTCAACGCCTCCCTCGGCGCAGACCAGGCGAAGCAGGCGTTCCTCGAGGGCAAGAGCCCCTACATCATCACCGGCCCCTGGGCGACCGGCGACTTCGTTTCCGCCGGCATCGATATCGCCGTGCTGCCGGTCCCGTCGGCCGGAGGCAAGGCGTCCGCGCCGTTCCTCGGCGTTCAGGGCGTCTACCTCTCCTCCAAGTCGGAGAACGCGCTGCTGGCCAACCAGTTCGTCGACTACGTGGCCAGCGAAGAGGTGCAGTCCAAGCTCTACGAGCTCGGCGGGCGCACCCCGGCCCTGACCGTTGCCGCCGACAAGGTCGACGACAAGATCATCGCCGGCTTCGCCGAGGCGGGCGCCAGCGGCCAGCCGATGCCGTCCATCCCCGAGATGGCCGCGGTCTGGAACTTCTGGGGGGCCGCCCAGGTGAGCATCATCAACGGCCAGGCCACCGATCCCGCGGCGGCGTGGAACCAGATGGTCGACAACATCAAGGCCGCCTTCTGAGGCAGCACGGCGGCGGTGGCGGGCGCACGGCGTCCGCCACTGCACCCTCCCCGGTGGCGTGACCGCCGGGCTCCCGCACGGACGCGACCCGAACGGAACTCCTGTGAGCACATCGACGCAGACACCCCCGGACTTGAAGAAGTCCGCCCCGCGGCTCTCCCACGCCCGCGATCTCACCCGCCCGGGCTTCTACGTGAAGCTCGCACTCATGGCCCTGGTCAACGCCTTCGGCCTCTTCGGCATCATGGCCGCCTTCGCCCAGGGCGACTGGGGCATCCTTGCCTTCCTGGCGGTCACGCTCCTCGTCGCGGACTACGTCTACTTCTCCAAGCGGGCGATCCCGGCGAAGTACCTGATGCCGGGCCTGGTGTTCTTGATGGTCTACCAGCTCTACGTCATGGCGAACACGGCCTACGTGGCGTTCACCAACTACGGTGACGGCCACAACGATGCCAAGGGCCCGGCGATCACCCAGATCCTGAAGACCTCCGACCGCCGCGTCGAGGGGACCCCCACCTACCCTGTCGTCATCTTCGAGCGCAACGCGGAGCTCGGGTTCGCCATCGTCGACGAGGGCACCGTGCGCGCCGGCACCGCGACCTCGCCGCTGGAGGACGTCCCGGACGCCACCCTGGGCGGGGGCCGGGTGACCGAACTCCCGGGCGCGACCATCCTGCCGATCGCCGAGATCCAGCAACGACAGGCGGAGGTCCTGGCGTTACGCGTGAGCACGACCGATGACCCCGCCGACGGCTGGTTGCGCACGGACAACGGTGCGATCGCCTACACGGCCCGTTCGTTGCTGACCTACGACGAGGCTGCCGACACGTTCACGGACGCCGAGGGCACTGTCTTCCGGGCGGACGACGCGCGCGGCCTGTACGTCGCCGAGGACGGGACGACGCTGACCCCCGGCTGGCGGGTGTTCGTGGGTACCGACAACTTCACGAAGATGTTCACCGACAGCCGACTGTCGGGTCCCTTCCTGTCGATCCTGCTCTGGACGTTCGCGTTCAGCATCCTGTCGGTTCTCACCACCTTCGCCCTCGGTCTCGCGTTGGCGGTCATCTTCAATGACCCGCGGGTGCGGGGGAGAACCTTCTACCGGGCCATGTTCATCCTGCCGTACGCGTTCCCGGGCTTCCTCGCCGCGTTGGTGTGGCGGGGCATGCTCAACAAGGACTTCGGCATCATCAACCAGACGTTGCTCGGCGGCGCCGCGATCGACTGGTTGGGTGACGGCAACCTCGCGAAGCTGTCGATCCTCCTGGTCAACCTCTGGCTTGGGTTCCCGTACATGTTCCTCATCTGTACCGGCGCGCTGCAGTCGATTCCCGGCGAGCTCACCGAGGCCGCGGTCATGGACGGCGCGGGGCCCCTGCGGCGGTTCTGGGCGGTGACCCTGCCGTTGCTCATGGTGTCGGTGGCGCCGCTGCTCATCGCCAGCTTCGCGTTCAACTTCAACAACTTCTCGTTGATCTACATGTTGACCGGGGGCGGACCGAACTACGCCGGGACTCCCGTCATCATCGGTGAGACGGACATCCTGATTTCGATGGTCTACTCGGTGGCCTTCGAGTCCGGTGTCAAGCAGTACGGTCTCGCCTCGGCCATGTCGATCCTCATCTT
>CAZZGU010000073.1:3187-8332 GCA_964653755.1 uncultured Nigerium sp.
TTCCGCCAGACCCGCAAGCTCGAGGAGATCATGTGATGGCGACCACACTGAAGTCCCGTGACGGGCGCCTGAGCGGCGCTCGGTGGTGGAAGGAGGTGGGCTGGAAGCACGGCGTGGCTGTGGTCATGATCGTCTTCAGCGTCTTCCCGCTCCTTTACGTCCTGTCGGCGTCGTTGGCGCCCAACGGCACATTGACCGGTTCGGCGCGGCTGTTCCAGCAGGTGTCGGGGGTGAACTACGGCGAGCTGATGGGCACGCTGTTCCCCCGGTGGATGCTCCACTCCTTCATCGTCAGTGCCGCCACAGCGCTGGGCACGGTGCTCATGGGGGCGGCCGCGGCCTACGCGTTCAGCCGGTTCCGGTTCACGGGCCGGCGGGGCGGGCTGACGGCGCTTCTCATCATCCAGATGTTCCCCCAGATGCTCGCCTTCGTCGCGATCTTCCTGCTTCTGCTGACCCTCCGTGACATCTTCCCGGCGCTCGGCATCGGCTCGTTGTTCGGCCTGATCGCGGTGTACCTCGGTGGCGCACTGGGGGCCAACACGTTCCTCATGTTCGGGTTCTTCAACACGATCCCGATGGACCTCGATGAGGCCGCCAAGATCGACGGAGCCACCCACGCCCAGATCTTCTGGGGCATGATCATGCCCCTGGTGACGCCGATCCTGGCCGTGACGGGGCTGCTCTCCTTCGTCGGCACGTACGGGGAGTTCATCCTGGCCAAGATCGTCCTCGCCCGTCCGGAGAACTACACCCTGGCCGTCGGGCTGTACACCTGGGCCTCCGACGAGCGGAACGCCCCGTGGTCGCTGTTCGCGGCGGGCGCCGTGCTGGCCGCGATCCCGATCATCCTGTTGTTCATGTACCTGCAGAAGTACATCGTCGCCGGGCTCACCGCCGGTGGCGTGAAGGGCTGACGGGCCAGCGAAAACAATGCGGAAGATCGCGCAGGGAGTACCCTGCGCGATCTTCCGCATTGTGTGGGACGGAAGCCGCAGAGGCAGCCGTTCGGCCTCCGCTAGCGTTCCGGCATGCTGACCTTCGGCGATCGCGTCGCCCTCGTCGCCTGCTCGGACGGACTCACCTCCCGCGACCGGCTTGAGTACACCCGGCTCTGCACGGTCCTGGAGGAAATCGGCCTTGACGTCGTCGAGAGCCCGCACCTCTTCGTGCCCGACCTGCCGCTCGGCCCCGACGGAACGCTCCGCCCCGACTACACCCACCCCGCCCCGGACGCCGTGCGCGCGGCCGTCGTCGAGGGGTTCTTCGTCGACCCGGACGTCGTCGCCATCTTCGACGTCTCGGGCGGCGATCTCGCCGGCGGCGTCCTGAGTCACCTCGACCTCGGCGTGGTAGCACGCCACCCCACCCCGTTCTTCGGCTACTCCGACCTGACCACGATCGTCAACGCGATCCACACCCGCACCGGCCAGGTCAGCTACCTCTGGTCGGTGCGCAACCTCGTCCGCTCGGACGCCGACGCGCAACTCAACCGCTTCCGCCGCTCGCTCCAGGGCCGCGGCGACGACCTGTTCACCCTCGACGCGCGCCTGGTCCGCGGCGACGGCATGGCCGGACCGCTGGCCGGCGGCAACCTGCGCTGCCTGCTCAAGCTCGCCGGCACCCCGCACTTCCCGGACCTCCGCGGCCGCGTGCTCGCCCTCGAGAGCGCCGGCGCCACGACCTCGGGGCTCTACGCCGGGCTGCACCAGCTCCGGCAGATGGGTGTGCTCGACGAGGCTGCCGGCGTCCTCCTGGGCACGTTCACCGCCCTCCAGCGTGACTGCGGACCGGACGCCCCCGCGCGTATCGCCCTCGAGGTCCTCGATCCGCGCCTCCCGGTGGCGGTCACCCGCGACTTCGGCCACGACGCGGACGCCCGCGCGCTGCGCGTCGGGGCGTGGTGGTCCTGCGCTGCGACACGGTCGGGAGCGCCTCGTTAGGCTGGGCGCCATGGCACCCTCCTCAGCGCCCGGCAGCCTCGCCATCGTCGTCAACCCGACCAAGTTCGACGACCTCACCGACGTCAAGGCCCGGGTCGCCGCCGCCTGTCTGGCTCACGGCTGGCCCGACGCCACCTGGTACGAGACCACCGCCGAGGACCCGGGCACCAGCCAGGCCCGCCAGGCTCTCGCCGAGGGTGCGACGCTGGTGTGCCCCCTCGGTGGGGACGGCACCGTTCGCTCCGTGGCCACCGCCCTCGTCGGCACCGGGTCACCGCTGGGCCTTCTGCCCGGCGGCACCGGCAACCTGCTGGCCCGCAACCTCGCCGTCCCGGTCGACGACCTGGACGCCGCCCTGACCGTCGTCCTCACGGGTGCCGAGCGTGCCGTCGATGTCGGAAGGGTGACCTTCGATCACCGCGAGCCCGAGATCTTCCTCGTCATGTGCGGCGTGGGCGCGGACGCCGACACCATGGCGAACGCCAATGAGCGGCTGAAGAAGGTCGTCGGCTGGGTCGCCTACGTCGTGGCGGGTGCGAAGACGCTTGTCAACCCAGGGTTCCGCGTCAACGTGACCGCGGGCAGCGACCGTCAGGTCGCCCAGCAGGCGCGCATGGTCGTCGTCGGCAACTGCGGGGAACTCACCGCCGGCGCCCAACTCATGCCGGACGCCGTGGTCGACGACGGCGTCCTCGACGCCGTGATGGTGGCCCCCCGGGGGGTCGTGGGCTGGGGAGCCGTCGCGCTCGACCTCCTCACCCGCCACCGCCGGGGCCACGAGGCCCTCCGTCGCCTCACGGGCCCGCGCATCGAGGTCCGTCTCGGCCGCCCGATCGAAGGGGAGCTCGACGGAGACGCCGTCGGACCGGTGCGCTCCATGATCTGCGAGGTCGACCCCGGGGCGCTCGTCGTCCGGGTGACGCGGTGAAGCACCGGGTCGTCGACTCCCCGCTCGGGCGGCTCGTCCTCGTCGTAGACGACGCCGGGGCGCTCGCCGGCGTCCACCATGAGCGCGACGCCGCCCCGGTCGACTGGGGGGAGCCCGACGACTCCGTCGCCCAGGACGCCGCCGACCAACTGGCCGAGTACTTTGCCGGCACCCGGCGGGAGTTCAACCTGGCGCTGGCCCCGCGCGGCACGCCCTTCCAGTTGCGGGTGTGGACGGCGCTGCGCGACATCGGGTACGGCGAGACCGAGTCCTACGGGCACCTCGCCGCGCGGATCGGCATGCCGGGCGCGGCCCGGGCAGTCGGCGGTGCGACCGGGCGCAACCCGATCAGCTTCGTCATCCCTTGCCACCGGCTGATCGGGTCGGCGGGCACCCTCACCGGGTACGGCGGCGGGCTCGAACGCAAGCGGTGGCTCCTCGACCTGGAGGCCGCCAGCCCGCCAGTCAGCCCCTCTGTCAGCCCGCGGGCCTGATCTCGGCGAACCCACCGGCCGCCCACGCGTCCAGCGCCGCCAGGGCGCGCCCGGCGTCCGGACCACCCACGGTCGCTGCCACCCCGTGCCCGCAGCGGGCGTCCAGGGTGGCGAGCCACGTCACCGAGTCCGCCGGCACTGGACCTGCGCCCGTCGTCGCGTTCGCGAGCGTCACGTCGGCGTCCAGCCCCTCGAGCGCGGCGACCAGGGCTGCGGCCGGGCGCAGGTGGAGCCCGTCGGGGGCGGTCAGGGTGGCGCGCCACGCGACCTCGTCGGCCGCCGTCGTCCCTTTCGCAGGCGGGCGGACGCCGAGGTGCTCCTGCTTGCCGAGCAGGCCGCGCTCGGCCTCGGCGGCGACCCGGGCGGCACCGAAGCCCGCGGACGCCGCCACGACGGCCGCGACCAGGCCCTCGACCAGCGGCGCGGGCGACAGGGTGACGCGGGCGGCCAGGTCGGGGTCACAGAACTCCACCCCGGTCTCCGCGCTGAGGAGGGCGCTGCCGAGGTCCACCAGCACGACGACCCCGTCGCCGGAGTCGGCGCGCTCGATCGCGGCTGCCACCGCGTCGGCGCTCGTGCCGAGCGAGCCGTCGGCGAGCCCCGCCGCGATCTCCACTGCGGGCCGCGCCGCAGCGGGCGCCATCTGCAGGGCGAGTTCGGCTGCAGCGGACGCCAGCGCGCGCGAGTGCGAGACGACGACGAGGCCGATCATCGGTGCCCGTTCACGCCGACCGGACTCGAGGCGCCCAGCGTCCGGGCCGCGGCCTCCATGAGCAGGGTGACGCTCGCGGCGCCGGGGTCGACGTGGCCCGCGCTGCGTTCGCCGAGGTACGAGGCGCGTCCCTTGCGGGCCACGAGGGGGCGCGTCGCGTCCCGCCCCGCCGCGCACGCCGCGGCAGCCGCCCGCCACGCGGAACCGACATCGTCCCCGGCCCGAACGGACGTGGCGAAGGCGTCCACCGCGGGCGTCAGGGCGTCCACCATCGTCTTGTCACCCATGGAGGCGCGGCCCCGGTCGACGACCCCCTGCAGGCCGGCGCGCAGGGCTGCCGCGAGTTCGTCGGCCGCCACCTCGTCGCCCGGGGGGAGCGCGCCGGCCAGGCGGAGGAAGAAGGTCCCGTACAGCGGGCCGGCGGCCCCGCCGACGCTGTTGACCAAGGTCATCCCGACCTTCTTCAGGTACGAGCGCGCGTCGAGGAAGTCCCCCACGGCCAGGGCACGCACCGCGCGCAGCCCGCGGACCATGTTGGCGCCGTGGTCGGCGTCCCCGATCGCGCTGTCGAGGGCGGTGAGTTCGTCGGCGTGCTCGGCGACCTCGTCGTCGAAGGCGGCCAGCCACGCGGCAGCCAGGGGAGTGGTCAGCGTCGCCATCAGCAGCCCCACCGCAGGCCCGGCGTGTTCACCGGGGCGTCCCAGAGGCGCAGGAGTTCGTCGTCGGCGCGCAGCACGGTCAGCGATGCCCCGGCCATGTCGAGCGAGGTGATGTGGTTGCCGACCAGCGTGCGCGCGACCGTCACGCCCGCCGCCCGCAGGATCCGGGCGAGTTCCCCGTGCAACAGGTACAGCTCGATGAGCGGGGTGCCGCCCATCCCGTTCACCAGGATGATCGCCGGCGCGCCCGTGAAGTCGAGGTCGGCGAGCACCGGCTCGGCCAACATCGCCGCCAGTTCGGACGCCGGCGCCACCGCCCGCCGCTCCCGGCCGGGCTCGCCGTGGATGCCGATGCCGAGCTCGAACTCGTCGTCGCCGAGGTCGAAGGTGGGGTGGCCGACGGCCGGGA
>CAZZGU010000073.1:8342-11224 GCA_964653755.1 uncultured Nigerium sp.
CCACCGGCACGCCATCGTGCAGGCCGAGGACGACGTCGAGGAGGACGAGCGAGACGCGCGGATCCTCGCCGGCGCTGCGGATGAACGCGCAGCGGAGGGAGGAGTCGATCATCGGGTGGGGGCGGCCGACGGTGAACTCGTCGTCGCCGAGGTCGAAGGTGGGGTGGCCGACGGCCGGGACGGTGCATGAGGTGAGCGCGAGCCCCAGCGACCGGGCGCCCGCGTTCACCCGCCGCGCGACCTCGACGACGGCGTCCAGATCGCGGCCGGATTCGGCGGCCGCACCCGCGATCTTCTCCAACAGGACGGTGGCGCCGACGCCGCGGCGTCCGGCGGTGTAGAGGGAGTCCTTGACGGCCACGTCGTCGTCCACGACGACCGACGCCACCCGGACGCCGGCGTCCGCGGCCAGTTCGGCGGCCATCTCGAAGTTCAGGACGTCGCCGGTGTAGTTCTTCACCACATGCAGGACGCCGGCGCCGGCGTCCACGCCCTGCGTGGCGACCAGCACCTGCTCAGGGACAGGGGAGGTGAAGATCTCGCCGGCGCACGCGGCGTCCAGCATGCCGAGGCCGACGTAGCCGGCGTGGAGCGGCTCGTGCCCGGAGCCGCCGCCGGAGACGAGGCCCACCTTGCCGGGCCGCGGCGCGTCGGCGCGAAAGACGACGCGATGCTCGTGATCCACCCGGATCAGGTCGCCATGGGCAGCCTCGAAACCGACCAGTGATTCGGCCACGACGTCGGCGGGCGCGTTGATGAGCTTCTTCATGGCACCCATTGAACCCCCGCGGCAAACCGGGTGGGCGTTTTCCGGGGCCCCACCCGCGTCGATAGGCTGGGCCGGTGAGTCAGAACCGTCCCGTCAGCCCGTCCGTCCCTGCGACGCCGTCAGTCTCGGAGCAGATGCAGGTCCGGCTGGGCAAGCGCGAGCGCCTGCTGGCCGAGGGCGTCGACCCGTACCCCGTCGAGGTGGCGCGGACGCACGCGCTCGCCGAGGTCCGCGCGCAGTGGGCCGGACTCGCCCAGGGCGAGGAGACAAGGGATGTCGTGAGCGTCACCGGGCGCGTCATGTTCCAGCGCAACACCGGCAAGTTGTGCTTCGCGACCCTGCAGGATTCGTTCACACCCGACGACCTCGGCGAACGCCTCCAGGTGATGCTGTCGCTGGCCGAGGTCGGGGCGGAGTCGCTGGAGCGCTGGAAGGAGGACGTCGACCTCGGGGATTTCGTGTCGGTGACCGGCCGCGTCATCAGCTCCCGCCGCGGCGAGCTCTCGGTGCTGGCGACGGACTGGGTGATGGCGTCCAAGGCGTTGCGGCCGCTGCCGAACCTTCACGCGGACCTGTCCGAGGAGTCCCGTGTCCGCCAGCGCTACGCCGATCTGGTGGTGCGCCCCGAGGCCCGGGACATGGTTCGTACCCGGGCCACCGTCACGCGCAGCATTCGCGAAACCCTGCACCGCCTGGGCTACCTCGAGGTCGAGACCCCGGTGCTGCAGCTCATCCACGGCGGCGCGGCGGCCCGGCCGTTCCGCACCCACCTGAATGCGTTCGACATCGGCATGACGCTGCGCATCGCGCTGGAGCTGTACCTCAAGCGCGCGATGGTCGGCGGGGCCGGCAAGGTGTACGAGATGGGTCGCATCTTCCGGAACGAGGGCATCGACTCCACGCACAGCGCGGAGTTCTCGATGCTCGAGGCCTACGAGGCCTGGGTCGACCAGCGGGGGATCGCCGCCGTCCAGCAGCAGATCATCGTGGACGCCGCCGACGCCCTGGGCTCCCGCCAGATCGAGACGCCGCGCGGCACCATCGACCTCGACGGCGAGTGGCGCTGGCTGCCGCTGTTCGACGGCCTGTCCGAGGAGTTCGGCCAGGAGATCACGATCGCCACCGACCTGCGCACCTTGCGGACGCTGGCCGACGAGCGGGCCTTCGCGTACGAGGAGGACTGGGGCGCCGACAAGCTCGCGGTGGAGCTCTTCGCCGACCTCGTCGAGCCGCGCCTGCTGCAGCCGACGTTCGTGTGCGACTACCCGGCCATCGCCCAGCCGCTGGCACGGCCCCACCGCGACAAGCCGGGGCTCATCGAGGCCTGGGATCTCATCATCGGTGGCGTCGAGCGTGGGACCGGGTTCTCCGAGCTGATCGACCCGGTCATCCAGCGGGAGCGCTTCTACGAGCAGTCCCTGCGCGCGGCGGCCGGCGACGAAGAGGCCATGCAGCTCGACGAGGACTTCCTCAACGCGCTTGAGTTCGGGGCGCCGCCCATGGGCGGGCTCGGCATGGGGGTCGACCGGCTGGTGATGTTGTTCACCGGGGCGGGCATCCGGGAGACGATCCTGTTCCCGCTCCTCAAGCCTCAGGGTTGATCAGGCCGTCACTTCCAGAGGGTGGCGATGCCGAACGACGCCCCCATGAGGCCCATGCCGATCACGAGGTTCCACGACCCCAGGGCCGACATGCCGGGCACCGCCACGCCGCTCACCGTGGTGATGTACCAGACCACGAGCCACAGCACGCCCAACAGCATGAGCGTGACGAAGGTGGGGGCGACCCAGCCTCGGGTGCCGGTCAGGCTGGCGCCAAGGCGCTGCTTCTCGGCGCGCTCGGAGGCGACGGCCTCCTTCTTGGCGCTCTTCCGCTTCGCCTCGGCTTCCTTGCGTCCCTTCGACTCGGGCACAGACCGTCCTCGCTTCCTGCTGTGGGCTCCACCAGCGTAGTCCCCCGCGCTGGCCGGACGCCGCACCGTCCGGACGCCGCACCGTCCGGACAGCGCACCGTCCGGACAGCGCAGGGGGAGAGCGGTCGTGGGCGGGTTCGGTGCGCGTGGGACAATCGACCCATGGCCCGGATCCTCGTCGTCGACAACTACGACTCGTTC
>CAZZGU010000074.1:0-1501 GCA_964653755.1 uncultured Nigerium sp.
GAACCCCGTTACTCCTCGGAACGGAATACACGTACTCCAACCCCCGAATTTCCAGTCCGCGCCCGGTGCTAGTTTGCGCTCGGCGGGGGGACGTCCCTCGTCGTGCGTGCAGTGAGCCCAGGAGGCCGAGCGCGATCGAGGCGCGAGGCGAACTTCGACCGCTGGGACATCACCGAGGAGCTCGAGGACGTCCAGGTCATCAAGGGTTCGTGGACGGCCGAGGTGTCGTACCTGCGCACCTGGCTGAAGAGCCGGATCGCGTGGATGGAGGGGCAGCTCGGCGACTGACACCCACGCGTCACCCTCCTCTCCGGCGCGCCCCCACCCCACGGTGGGGGCGCGCCGCGCCGCGACGATGGGCTACACTCAACTTGAGCCTTGGATGTCGGGAACTCCCGCCCATGTGCTTGACCCCCCGCCCCGAGCCACCCGGTTCCCCCTGTTCGCACGCGCCCTGCGCGCTCCGGCGACCGACGGACACGGCTCGACCGGCACACCTCCTCCCCGAAGGGAGCACCTCATGCCCCAACCTCCCCGCCGTCTCGGCACCGCGGGTCGTCGCCTCTGGGTGACGGTCCACGGCGTTCGCCGCCTGTCCATCACCGAGGGCGTCCGGCTCGCTCATGCCTGCGACCTGGCCGACGGTCTCGCCCGCCTCTCATCCCACCCCGCGACCCAGCGCCTGTGCGCCGGCCGTCCGGACCCTGAACACGAGGAGGCGCGCCAGCGCCTCGCGACCATCCTCACCGAACTCGGCCTCTCCCCCGACCTCGTCGCCTCAGCAACCCACCCCGTCTGGAGCGACACGTCGACGCCGCTCCGCGGGAGGTCTGGCACACGGGCGGTCGCCCCTGCCAAGGTGAGCGCATGGACTCCGGCCCAGCCGCCCCACGCACACGCGCCATCCTCGACGCCCTCAAGGAGAGCACGATCCTTGGCGCCCTCGCGCTGATCGACGATCTCATCGAAGCCGCCCGCGCCGACGATCTCGCTGACGATCCCGGCGCGGCGGCACACGCCCTGACGGCCACCGCCACCGATCCCTCCGATCAGGTCGCCGCCCTGGCCGCCGTCCACGCGCTCGCGGCCCTGGGCACCCCCCAGGCCCTGCGCACGGTGGTGTCGCTCCTCCGACAACGCATCCCGTTCCTGCGCGAGCACGCCGCCTGGGCGCTGGCACGCTCGGCACCGTTCCCCGAGGTCATCCCGGACCTGCAGGCTCTGGCCGGCTCCGGCGACTTCACCGGGACGCTCGCCCGCGCCACGCTTGAGGCGTGGGGAATGGGCGCTGCGCCCGGCGAAACGCGTCAGGTTGAGCCTGTCGCAACCACGCAGGTCGACCTCAGCGTCGCCCAGCTGTTCCTGCACGCCGACATCGACGGATCGCTCGCCCACGCCGGGCGCGGCGACACGGGCGGCATCGCGACGCTGCTCGTCCACCTCGGGAACGCCCTGCTCGACCAACCCGGGATCGGCCGGGTCCTGACCCTCTCGCGCGGCC
>CAZZGU010000074.1:1511-6774 GCA_964653755.1 uncultured Nigerium sp.
CCGACCCGGCCGACGTCACCGGTCCGGGTCACCACTACCTTCCGATCCCGCTGCCTGGCTCCCCCCTGGCCTCGGAGGCGTGGGCCCTGCGCACCGTCGTCCGCCGCGGCGTCCGGGACGCGCTGCTCGCGGCCTGGCCGGTCGACGTCCTGCACCTGCGCATGGCCGACGTCGCCTCGTGGGCCGCGGCCGAGGTCGCGCGCGAGCTGGGCATCCCGGTCGTGCTCACCGTCGCCCCCGACCCGCACGCGCTGATCGCGGCGCGCGAGGAGGCCGGCACCCTCACTCGGGCGGACTTCGGCGCCGCCGACCACGCCGAGCACCTCGTCTTCCGGGTGCTGCTGCTCCGCGACCTCGCCGCCCAGGCCGCTCATCGGGTGGTGTTCCCCCGCCCCGACCTGGCCCGCGACCTGCGTGACCTGCTCGACCTCGACCCGGACGCCGACCCTGCCCTCACCGTCGTGCCCGAGGGGATCGACCTCGCGCCCCTGCAGCGCGCCGAACGCGAGGCCCGGACGCCGCCCGGCCCACCCCGGACCGATCCGCCCTCCCCCGCGCTGGCCGCCCTGGACGCCCTGCTCGACACCCTGCCCGCCGAGCGCCGCGCCCTGCCGCTCGCGATCACGGTGGGGCGGCTGCACCCGGTCAAGGGCATGGCGACGCTGGTGGAGGCCTGGCGCGACCCCGCCGTGGCGGGCCGCTGCAACCTGCTCGTCGTCGGCGGCGACCTCGGACACCCGAACCCCGACGAGGCCGGCCAGCTCGGACGCATCGACGCCTTGGTCCCGCGCGCCGAGGGGCCCGCCCGCGGCCTCCTGCTCGCCGGTCACCGCCCCAACGACACCGTGGCCGCCTGGCTCGCGGCCGCGCGCTTCGGCCGCCCCGGACGCTGCGCCCCCGGCGGGGTCTACGTCTCGGCGAGCCTCAAGGAGGAGTTCGGCATCGCGATCCTGGAGGCGCTGGCGTCCGGACTCGTCGTCGTCGCCCCCCACTCCGGCGGACCCGCCACCTACGTCGAGCACGGCGTCACCGGAGTCCTCACCGACACCGGCGACCCCCGGGCCCTGGCCGGCGCACTGGCGTCCGCCCTCGACCTCGCCGCCCGACCGGACGCCGACGCCCGCGCCGCCCGCGCCCAGCGCCTGGTCGCGGAACGCTTCAGCATCGACACCATGGCCGGTGCGCTGGCCGCCATCTACCGGGAGGTCGCCCGATGACGCTGCTCGTGATCAGCCCCGACTACGCGTCCCACCTGTTCCCGCTGGCGACGCTGGCGACCGCGTGGCAGGACGCCGGCGAGCGCGTCGTCGTCGCCACCGGCCCGGCCACCGACGCCATCGTGCGGACCTTCGGCTTCGCCCGCGAGCACCTGCAGCTCGCGCGCGGATCGAACCCGGGCGTCATCCGGGCCGAGGACCAGCCCCCCGGCGAGGACGACTCCCTGCGGGGCTTCTTCGCCGCCACCCGCGCCGGCGCGGTCGAGACACTCGCCTTCCAGGCCGCCGCCCGCGGCGACGACCTCCTCTGGGACCCCGTCGGCGTCGCCCGCGACGTCCAGCGCATCGTCGACCGCGTCCGCCCCGACCACGTCATCGTCGACCACCTCGCGTTCAGCGCCCGCCTGGCGCTGGGGAGCGCCGGCGTCCGGCACGCCGACGTGGTGCTCGGCCACCCGTCGGCCCTGACGGTGGGCGACGAGGTGTACGGCTACCCGCCCGCCTGGCCCGCACGTTTCCACCCCGACCCGGACGCCCTGGCCGCCCTGCACCGGCAGTGCGAGCAGGTCCGGGACGCGTTCACCGCCCGCTGGAACGAGGCGCTGGCCGTCCTCGACCCGGGCGCCCCGCCCAGCGCGGACGCCTTCGCCGGGACCGGCGACGTGCTCCTGCTGAACTACCCCGCCGAACTCCACCCGCCCGCGCGGACGCGCCTGCTGCCGCGGCACGCGTTCCTGGGGTCCGCCGTCCGGACCGAGGCCCCGGACGCCGAGGTGCAGGCCTGGCTCGCCTCCGGCGACGCGCCGGTGGTGTACGTGAGCTTCGGCAGCTTCCTGTCGGTCCGCGCCGACGTGCTCGCGGTCGTGGCCGAGGCCCTGCGCGGGCTGGACGTCCGCGTCGCGCTGGCGTCCGGATCGGCGCCGCGCGAGGCACTGGGGCCGATCCCGGAGTCCTGGCTGGTCCGGGAGGTGCTGCCCCAGGTGACGCTGCTGGGGCACGCGGCGCTCGCAGTCTCCCACGGCGGGAACAACAGCGTGACCGAGGCGCTGACGGCCGGCGTCCCGCTGCTGCTCCTGCCGTTCTCCACCGACCAGTTCGCCGGGGCGGCCGCCCTGGAGGACGCCGGGTTCGGGGAGGCGTTCGACCCCAACGCCGTGTCCCCGGACGACCTGCGCGCGGCGGCCGTCCGGCTGCTCGGGCTGGCCGGCGACCCCCGCGCACGGCTCGACCGGCTGGCGGACGACCTGACCGCCAACCCCGGCGCCCGCCGGGCCCGCGCCGCGCTCACCGGGGAGGTGACGCGATGACCGCCGTGCACCCCGTCGACGAGGTCCTCTCGCCGCCGAGGCTGATCACGCTCGGTCTCCAGCACGTGATGGTGATGTATGCGGGCGCGATCGCCGTGCCGCTCATCGTCGGGCGCGCCCTGCAACTGTCGCCGGAGGACGTGGCGTTCCTGGTCTCGGCGGACCTCTTCGCCTGCGGCGTGGCCACCCTCATCCAGTCGCTGGGGGCCACCCAGTGGTTCGGCATCCGGCTGCCGGTGATGATGGGCGTCACGTTCGCGGCCGTGGGGCCGATGGTGGCGATGGCGACCGCGAACCCGGGGCCGGACGGCGCCCGCGCGATCTTCGGGGCGATCATCGGGGCGGGCGTCGTGGCCGTCCTCATCGCGCCGGTGATGGGCCGGCTGCTGCGGTTCTTCCCGCCGGTGGTGACCGGGACGATCATCCTCGTGATCGGCGTCTCACTGATGCGGATCGGCATCAACTGGACCTTCGGCAACCCCACCGGTCCGACCGCCCCCTCCGTGGTCGACCCGGCCCACAGCGCGTGGCTGGACCAGGCGAGGGGGGCCGCGGCGTCCGGGGCGGTGCCGGACGTGCCGGAGGGGCTGGCGCTGGCGCCGAGCGTGCCCAACCCTGCCTACGCGCGCCTGGACGACGTCGCGATCTCGCTGGCGGTGCTCGCGACGATCCTGCTGGTGTTCAGGTTCGGGCGCGGCTTCCTCGGCAACGTCGCGGTGCTGGTCGGGATCATCGTCGGCGGCGGCGTGGCGACCGCGGCCGGGAAGGTCTCGTTCGCCAAGGTCGCCGAGGCGGACTGGTTCGCGTTCGTGACGCCCCTGCGGTTCGGCCCGCCGACCTTCGACCCGGTGATGATCCTGACGATGTCGCTGGTCATGGTGGTGGTCATGATCGAGTCGACCGGCATGTTCCTGGCGCTGGGCGACCTCACCGGCCGGGCCGTGACACGCCCGATGCTGACAGCCGGGCTGCGTGCTGACGGGCTGGGCACGGTCATCGGCGGGCTCTTCAACACGTTCCCCTACACCTCGTTCAGCCAGAACGTGGGGCTGGTCGGGGTCACGGGCATCCGGAGCCGGTTCGTGTGCGCGGCCGGCGGGGTGATCCTGCTGGTGCTGGGGCTGGTCCCGAAGATGGGGGCGCTGGTCGAGGTGCTGCCGACCTCGGTGCTCGGCGGCGCCGGGATCATCATGTTCGGCATGGTGGCCGCCACCGGGATCCGCATCCTCGGCGGCGTCGACTTCTCCCGGCGCGGCAACCAGATCGTGGTCGCGGTCTCGCTGGGGACCGGCATGATCCCGCTCATCGCGCCCAACTTCAAGCAGTGGCTGCCGCACGGGGTGCACCCGCTCATCGAGTCGGGGATCCTGCTCGCCACGTTCGCGGCCGTGCTCCTGAACGCCTTCTTCCACGGCGCCACGGGGTCCGACGCCGACGCCAAGGCCGCAGCGGCCGTCGCGGATCACTGAGTGGGAGGCGCATGCTGCCGCGCAGCTGACGCGCTGTTCGTCAAAATGGCCGAAAAGGGCCCGATAGGGCAACAGCGGGGCAGGTACGCGGCAACGTTGCCCCGACACCGGTCAGCGAACCGGCGTGGCGCCCTCCTCCGGGACCACGACCACCCCGTCGGCCCGCAGCCGGACCCTGAGCCTGGCCGCGTCCACCCGGTCGGCCAGCCGTAGTTCGGCGCGCTGGCCGTCGGGCAGGGCAACCTCGACCTCCACGTGGCCGCGGCGGTGGGCCTGGTCCAGCACCTCGACCTCGACCCCGTGGTCCAGGACCAGGGCGTCCGGGCCGAGACCCACCAGCGACCCGTCGGGCACCTCCGCCAGGCCGAGCGCGCGCGCGGCGTCGGGCGTGAGGAACGGCCCGTAACCCAGGAACTCCGCGACCACGCGGCTCCCCGGCCGGCGCCAGAGCCCCGCCGGCGAGTCGAGTGCCAGGAGGCGGCCCTCGGCCAGGATCGCGACCCGGTCGGCGATGGCGAACGCCTCGTCCTGGTCGTGGGTGACGTAGACCGCCGTCGTCCCGGTGGCCCGCACCCCGGTGGCGAGCACCTCGACCAGGTGCTCGCGCAGTCCCCGGTCGAGCGCCGAGAGCGGCTCGTCGAGCAGCAACAGCCGCGGCTGGGGCGCCAGCGACCGCGCGAGCGCCACCCGCTGCGCCTGCCCACCGGAGAGCTCGGTGATCTTGCGGTGCTCGTGGTTCGGCAGCCCGACCAGGTCGAGCAGGTCGGCGACCCGCTGGCGCCGCTCGGGCCGCGGCAGCCCGTGCAACCCGTAGGCCACGTTGCGGGCCACGTTCATCGTCGGGAAGAGCGCCGCCTGCTGGAACATCAGCCCGAACCCGCGCTTGTGGGTGGGGGTGTGGGTGAGGTCCTCGCCGTCCCACAGGATGCGCCCGGACGCCAGCGGCTCCAGCCCCGCGATCGCCCGCAGCAGCGACGACTTGCCCGACCCCGAGGGCCCGAGCAGCGCCACCACCTCGCCGGGCGCGACGCTGAGGTCGACGCCGTCGACCGCGGTGATCGTCGTGGTCCGGCCGTTGGCGGTGGTTTCGTACCGCACAACGGCCCGCTCGACCGTCAGCCCCTGGTTCACAGTTCCCCCGCCTCCCTGGGACGCATTCTCTCAGCCAGCGCCATCACCGTCGCGGTGAGGAGCGCCAGCACGACGGACGCCGCGAGCGCCATGCCGTAGTTGTCCGGTCCGGGGCGGCCGATGAGCCGGAAGATGACGA
>CAZZGU010000074.1:6784-10941 GCA_964653755.1 uncultured Nigerium sp.
GTCGGCGCGTCGGGGCGGGCCAGGAACGAGGTCGCCCCGAACTCCCCCAGCGACGTCGCCAGCGCGAACCCGGTCGCCAGGCCGAGTCCCCGGGCCGCGAACGCCAGGTCGAGGGTCGCCAAGGCCCGGCCCGGGGACGCCCCCAGCGTCGCCGCCGCCTCCCGCAGCGCCGGATCGATCGCGCGCAGCACGGGCAGCAACGAGCGGACCACCAGCGGCAGGGCCACCACCGCCTGGGCGAGCGGCACCAGGACGATCGAGGAGCGCAGATCCAGGGGCGGCCGGTTGAGCGTGATGAGGAACCCGAACCCCACCGTCACCGCCGACACCCCGAGCGGCAGCATGAACACCGAGTCGAGCAGGTTGAGCGCACGGCGTCCGGAGGCGGAGCGGGGGCGCCGCGACACCACCAGGCTCACCAGGAGGCCCAGACTGACGGCGATGAGCGTGGCCGCCGCCGCGGTGCGCAGGGAGTGCGCGGCGGCCGTCCACACCGGGACCGTCAAGGCCCCCCGGCCGGTGGTCGCCAGCGCCAGGTAGTGGTCGAACCCCCAGCCGTCCGGGGTGCGCAGCGACCGGGCGACGAGGTTCGCCAGCGGCAGCACGTGCACCACGCCGACGACGGACGCCGTCACCAGGGTGGGGAGCCAGGCGGTCCGGGCGCGCCACGGCACCTCGGCCGTGTCGTCCGAACGCAGCCCCAGCGCGCGCGCCTGCCGCGTCTGGGCGCGGTTGGCCACGTAGAGCGTGGCCGCGACGACGACGAGCTGCACGATCGACAGCGCCGCCGCGGACCGCAGGTCGAGCAGTTGCGTCGTCTGGTACCAGATCTCGGTCTCGATGGTCCCGAAGCGGACGCCGCCCAGCACCATGACCACGCCGAACGCGGAGGCGCAGAAGAGGAACACCAAGGCCGCCGCCGACGCGATCGCGGGGGCCAGCGCGGGCAGCGTCACGGTGAACAGCACCCGCGTCGGGCCGGCACCGAGGGCCGCGGCCGCCTCCGCCGTGCGCGGGTCGAGGCGGGCCCACAGGGCGCCCACCGTGCGGACGACGACGGAGTAGTTGAAGAACACCAGGGCGAGGGCGATGGCCGTGAAGGTCTCGTCCAGACCGAGGAAGCCCAGCGGTCCGGCGTCCGCCAACAGCGACTTGATCGCCACGCCGACCACGACCGACGGCAGCACGAAGGGGATCGCCACGAACGCGCGCAGCGCCGCCCGGCCCGGGAAGCGGGTCCGGTAGAGGAGCCAGGCCCCCGGAAGCCCCAGCGCCACGGACGCCGCCGTTCCCACGACGGCCTGGGCGAGCGTCTGGCGGACGACCCGCCAGGTGCGGGCTTGCGAGAAGACGTCGGCGAAGCCGGCCAGGGTGAGGCGGCCGTCGTCGACGAATCCGCGGGCGATCAGCGCCGTCACCGGCCAGGCGAAGAACACCGCCAGGAACGCCAGCGGCACCAGGGCCGCCAGCGTCCAGGCGATGCGGGTGCGCACTCCTCAGCCCAATCCGCCCATCAGCCCAGTCCGCGCGTCAGCCCAGCACCGCGGCCGTCCAGTCCTTCACCCAGGCCTCGCGCCGCTCCGCGATGGCGGCGGCGGGCACGGTGAAGGGCCGGTCGGACAGCGGGGCGAAGGAGACCCAGTCCGCGGGGAGGGGGGTGCTGCGGACCGCGGGGTACATGTACATCTGGCCGGGGATGTCCGCCTGGACCTCGGGGCTCAACAGGAACTCGATGAAGGCCTGGGCGCCGGCTTCGTTCTCGGCGCCGGCGATCACGCCGGCATACTCGACCTGCCGGAAGCAGGTGCCCAGCAGGGCGGTCGTGGGCGCCTTGCCGTCGACGACCTCGAAGGCCGGGGACGTCGAGTAGGACACCACGAGCGGACGGCTGCCCTTGCCCGCGGACCCGGAGAACTCGACCGAGTAGGCCTCCGTCCAGCCCTTGGCGACCTTGACGCCGTTCGCGGCCAGGGCCTTCCAGTAGTCGAGGTAGCCCGGGTCGCCCTTGGCGCCCACCGTCGCAGCCAGGAACGACAGCCCCGGCGAGGAGGAGGCGGGGTTCTCGACGACGAGGAGGTCCTTGTACTCCGGCTCGGCGAGGTCGTCGAGCGTCTGCGGCAGCGCCAGACCGCGGGCCTCGAACCAGGCGAGGTCGGCGTTCACGCAGACGTCGCCGAAGTCGATCGGCGTCAGCAGGTTGCCGTCGTCGGCGGCCAGGTCGGCGGCGTCCGCGGGCAGCGCCTCGGGCTCGTAGGGCGCGAGGACGCCTGCCGCGATCGCGCGCCCGGCGAAGGTGTTGTCGATGCCGAAGACGACGTCGCCGAGGGGGGCGTCCTTGGTGAGGACGAGTTGGTTGACCAGGACGCCGGCGTCCCCGGGCTGGACGTGCACGATGTCGTACCCGGTGTCGTTCTGGAACTTCTCCAGCAGTTCGGGGCTCAGGCTGAACGAGTCGTGGGTCACGATGGCCACCTGACGGGCGGCGCTGGAGGTCACCGACGGACTGCCTGTCGAGCACCCCACGAGGGCCAGGGCGCAGGCCAGGGACACCGCGGCCACGATTGTTCTGTTCGGACGCTTCACGGATCCTCCTTGCACGGAGGGGCCAGCCGGCGGCTGGGTGAGCTCGACTCCCTACGCCGGTGCTAACCGGGTCAGGTTCGAGGGTCTGCGGCTCGCCGCACTCTCAGCGCCCGTCTGGCGCTCCCCTGTCTTGGGGACATGATACCGCCCCCGGGTCAGGACGCCGAGGTGCGGGCGGCGTCCGGCGTGGGAGGCGTCCGGCGGACGTAAGGCAGGCCCTCGGCGGACGTAAGGCAGGCCCTCGGCGGACGTCCCGAGGTCAGCGTCCGGTGCCGGCGTAGACGACGGCCTGGCCGTCGGCGTCCAGACCGAACGCGGTGTGGGCGGCGCGCACGGCGCGGTCCACGTCGTCGATGTCGACCACCACGGAGATCCGGATCTCCGACGTCGAGATCATCTGGATGTTGACCCCCGCGTCCGCCAGCGCCTTGAAGAAGGTCGCCGTCACTCCCGGATGCGACCGCATGCCGACGCCGATGACCGACACCTTGCCGACCTGGTCGTCGAACATCGCCTTGTCGTAGCCGATGCGGTCGCGGGCGGCCTCGAGCGCGGCCATCGCCTTCGACCCGTCGCTCTGCGGCAGGGTGAAGGTGATCGCGGTGGTGCCGCCCCCGACCGACACGTTCTGCACGATCATGTCGATGTTCACCCCGGCGTCCGCGACGATGCGGAAGAGGTGTGCCGCCTCGCCGACCCGGTCGGGCACGCCCACCACGGTGATCTTCGCCTCGCTGCGGTCATGGGCGACGCCGGTGATGATCGGGGCTTCCATGGCGGTTCCTTCCTTCGGTTCGATGTCCTTGACCCAGGTGCCCGGCTTGTTCGAGAACGACGACCGCACGTGCACGGGGACGTTCTCGCGGCGGGCGTACTCGACGCAGCGCAGGTGCAGGATCTTCGCCCCGCTCGCCGCCATCTCGAGCATCTCCTCGTAGCTGATCTCCGGGATGCGCTGCGCGCCCGGCACGATGCGCGGATCGGCGGTGAAGACGCCGTCGACGTCGGAGTAGATCTCGCAGTACCCGGCTCCGAGAGCCGCCGCCAACGCCACCGCGGTGGTGTCGGACGCACCGCGTCCGAGGGTGGTGACGTCCTTGGTGGTCTGGGAGACGCCCTGGAAGCCGGCGACGATGACGACGTCGCCCTCGTCCAGCGCCGACTCGATGCGGCCGGGCGTGATGTCGATGATGCGGGCATCGCCGTGGGTGCTGGTCGTGATGACACCGGCCTGCGACCCGGTGAACGAACGGGCGGTGTACCCGAGGTCGTTGATCGCCATCGCCAGCAGAGCCGCGGACATGCGCTCGCCCGCGGTCAGCAGCATGTCGAGCTCGCGGGCCCGGGGGCTCGGCGACACCTGCTGGGCGAGGTCGAGCAGCTCATCGGTGGTATCGCCCATCGCGGACACGATCACGACCACCTCGTGGCCCGATTCCTGAGTGGCGACGATGCGCCGGGCAACCCGTTTGATGCTCTCGGCATCGGCGACGGACGACCCGCCGAACTTCTGGACTACGCGCACAGCATCCCTCCTGGCTCATCGGACCGGACATACTGTGCCATGTCCATCC
>CAZZGU010000075.1:0-10918 GCA_964653755.1 uncultured Nigerium sp.
GAAGCCCTTGCGGTGCTGCCGGGCCGCTGGGTGGTGGTCGGCGTCCCCGACCCCGAGTGGGGGCACCTGGTGGTGGCCGTCACCGACACGCCCGCCACACTGGACGCTGTACGGGCGGCCACCGGCCACCTCGAGCCTGCCGCCAGGCCTCGGGCCGTCTGCCGCCTGACATCCCTCCCCCATCGCGGTTCGGGCAAGGTGGACCGGCGCGCGGCCGCCGCGCTGGCCGTCCGGATGTTGGCCGAGGACCGGGCCGAGCGGCACGCCTGAACCAGAAACCCGGGCCCTCGGCGCGATCAACGCGGGCCCTCGGCGCGATTAGCGCGGGCCCTCGACACGAATAACGCGGGCCCTCGACACGAATAACGCAGGCCCTCGGCGGGGGGGCAGACGCCGCTGGACACATCCAGCCCACAAGATGGACGGCCGTACCGACGACCGGACACCCCGACTGGAGGGAAATCCGTGGCTAGGCTGGGCGCCACGCTCCGGACGAGGATGGTGCCCGTGACTGATATCCACACCCTGGACCGCGTCGTGATCCGGTTCGCCGGTGATTCCGGCGACGGGATGCAACTGACCGGTGACCGCTTCACGGCGGACACCGCGACGCTGGGGAACGACTTCTCGACCCTCCCCAACTACCCGGCGGAGATCCGGGCGCCGGTCGGGACTGTCGCGGGCGTGTCCAGCTTCCAGCTGCACTTCGCCAGCTTCGACATCAAGACGCCCGGGGATGCCCCCGACGTGCTGGTCGCCATGAACCCGGCCGCGCTCAAGGCCAACCTCAGCGACCTGAAGCGGGGCGGCATGATCATCGCCGACACCGCCGAGTTCACGAAGCGGAACCTCGCCAAGGTGGGGTACGCGACCAACCCGCTGGAGGACGGCTCGCTGGCCGGCTACCACATTCACGGGATCGACCTCACGGGCCTCACGGTCGCCGCCGTCGAGCCCTTCGGCCTCGGGCGCAAGGAGGCTTCCCGCGCCAAGAACATGTTCGCGCTCGGCCTGCTGACCTGGCTGTACTCGCGCCCGGAAGCCGGGACGATGGAGTTCCTGGAGTCCAAGTTCGCCTCCCGCCCCCAGATCCGGGACGCCAACAAGGCGGCATTCCTGGCCGGCCACATTTTCGGCGAGAGCACCGAGGTGTTCGCGGTCCGCTACCAGGTGGACGCCGCCCCCATGCCGCGGGGCACCTACCGCCAGATCACGGGCAACCGCGCCCTCGCCTACGGCCTCATGGCCGGGGCGGCCCGCGCCGGCCTCCAGTTGGTGATGGGGGCTTACCCCATCACGCCGGCCTCCGACGTGCTCCACGAACTGAGTCACGCCCACGGCCAGGGCGTCATCACCCTTCAGGTGGAGGACGAGATCGCGGCCGCCGGCATCGCCCTGGGCGCCTCGTACGCGGGCGCCCTCGGCGTCACGGCCACCTCCGGGCCCGGGATGGCGCTCAAGAGCGAGATGATCAGCCTGGCCGTCATGCTGGAACAGCCGATGGTCGTGGCGGACATCCAGCGCGCCGGGCCCTCCACCGGAATGCCGACCAAGACCGAGCAGGCGGACCTGTTCCAGGCGCTCTTCGGACGCCACGGCGAGGCTCCGCTCCCGGTGCTCGCCGCCCGCTCGCCGGCCGACTGCTTCGACGTGGCGGTGGAGGCGACCCGCATCGCGCTCGACTACCGCACCCCCGTCATCGTCCTCTCCGACGGGTACCTGGGCAACGGAGCGGAGCCCTGGCAGGTGCCGGACATCGCGTCGATCCCGCCGATCGACCCCCACTTCGCCACGGAACCGAACGGACCCGACGGGGCCTTCCTGCCCTACCTGCGCGACGAGCGGCTGGCCCGAGCGCTGGCCGTCCCCGGCACGCCGGGGCTGGAGCACCGGATCGGCGGCCTGGAGAAGGCCGACGTGACGGGCGCCGTGAGCCACGACCCGGCGAACCACGACAGGATGGTGCGCCTGCGGCAGGCGAAGATCGACGGGATCGTCGCAGACATCCCGGACGTCGTCGTGGACGATCCCTCGGGCGAGGCCGACACGCTCGTGCTCGGGTGGGGTTCGACCTGGGGCCCCATCCAGGCCACCGCGCGCCGCGTCCGGATCGCGGGCCGGCTGGTGGCGACCGCGCACCTGCGTCACTTGAACCCGTTCCCTGCGAACCTCGGGGACGTCTTGCGCGCCTACAAGCGTGTCATCGTTCCCGAGATGAACCTGGGCCAGCTCGCCCTTGTGCTTCGCGCGAAGTACCTTGTCGATGTCCGGAGCTACTCCCGGGTGCGCGGCCTGCCCATCTCCCCCGGCGAGTTCGAGCCGGACCTCATCGCGATCCTCGACGGAAAGGAACTGCCGTGAGCACCCTGTCCGGTGTGGCGCACGTCCCCCTGGCCGTGACGCCCCTCAACCGCAAGGAGTTCTCCTCCGACCAGGAGGTCCGCTGGTGCCCGGGCTGCGGCGACTACGCAATCCTCGCCGCCTTCCAGGGCTTGATGCCCGAACTGGGCCTCAAGCGGGAGAACACCGTGATCGTGTCGGGCATCGGCTGCTCCTCGCGGTTCCCCTACTACATGGACGTCTACGGCATGCACGGCATCCATGGCCGCGCCCCGTCGATCGCCACGGGCATCGCCGTTGCACGGCCCGACCTGTCGGTCTGGGTCGTCACCGGCGACGGTGACGCCCTCGCCATCGGAGGCAACCACCTCATCCACGCCCTGCGACGCAACGTGAACATCACGATCATGGTGCTCAACAACCGGATCTACGGGCTCACGAAGGGCCAGTTCTCGCCGACGTCGGAGAAGGGCAAGGTCACCAAGTCCACCCCCGACGGCAACGTCGACGCGCCCTTCGACCCGGTGGCGCTCTCGCTCGGCTCCGGGGCCACCTTCGTGGCGCGGGCCGTCGACTCCGATCGCAAGCACCTCGCGGAGGTCCTCAAGGCTGCCGTGGAACACCGGGGTGCCTCGCTGGTGGAGATCTACCAGAACTGCCCGATCTTCAACGACGGGGCGTTCGACGCGCTCAAGGACTCGGTTGACGGGATCATCCCCCTGCGTCACGGAGAACCCGTGGTCTTCGGGCCCGACGGGAGTTCGGCGGTCGTCCGGGACCTCGAGACGGGCGCCTTGTCCGTGCGCCCCACCGCCCTCGCAGACCCGGCACGCATCGTCGTCCACGACGCCCACGCCGACGACCCGTCCGCGGCGTTCGCGCTGGCCCAGCTCACCGACCACGGCGTGATGCATCGCTCCCCGGTGGGGATCTTCCGCAGCGTGGACCGTCCGACCTACGACGACGACGCCCGGGCTCTGGCGACGACGCCGCCGGACCGGCTCGCCGCCCTGCAGTCCTTCGTGACCGGCCACGACACCTGGACGGTCTGACGAGCGCGTGACGGCCCCACCCGGTCAGCCCTCCCGCTGGCGGGTGGGGTCGCCCACGTGTCCCACGAACAGAGGCGTGCTCGTGGCGGCGTGCACGATCGCGTAGCCGAACGGGCGGTCCAGCACGAGTTCCCGGGGCTCGACCGGCGCCGCAGCGGCCTCCATGCCCGCCGCCGTGGCGGCCGCCGCCTCGACTCCCTTTTCCTGAACCTCGATGACGGCCTCGTGGATGACGAACCCGATGTGGAGGCGCTCGTCCGCGGTCATGGGCGTGAAGTCGGCCCGGTCGGGATCGAACGCGGACACCATCCCCAGCCCCTGCAGGACGCGGGTGAGTTCGGAGCGCTGCGTGAACGTCCACGCCGGCATCGTCAGGTTCACTGGGACGGGCTCTGCGTCCAGGACGTCTCCGAAGGCCGTGGCCGGGACCGCCTCGACGACGGGCACGGCGGCGTCCGTCGGCTGGACGACGACGAAGGCGAACTCAGCGCCCTCGAACGGCACGGCGGCGCCCCGCCAGCCGGCCGTCTCGCGCCAGGGCCAGCGGCCGGCGCCGGCGATCCGGGGGACGCTGACGGAGGAGCCGGACGCCGTGGCGAAGGGGCCCGCGTCAAGTCGGGTGAATTCCTTCGCCCAGGCTGCCTTGAAGTGCACCGCGTTCACGAGCACGAGGCGCGTCAACGCCGTGACCATGCCGGGGGACAACAGTTCGGGGATCTTGTCGCGGGTGTGTTCGGCCACCCAGTCGTTGATCTGAGTGGTGATGCCGTCGGGATCGGACCGGAAGTCCACCTGCCGCAGCGGTGCCGCGAAGGTCTCCAGCGCCGCCAGGAACGGCTCACCCCAGGCCAGTCCCTGCTGCCCCCACAGCGAGTTGGCCGCCGCCAGCGGCGTCCCGAACGCGCGCTCCATCGCGGCGCGACCCGCCACGAGTTCTGTGGTGAGGTCCCCGATCCCCACCCCCAGCAATGCGTCCAGCTCGGACGCCGTGGGCCCGGCCGCCCCGTGCCGCACCATGGCCAGGACCGAGGCGATGGACCAGGGGGAGAACAGCAGGTTGCCGTCGTCGGCGACCAAGGGGGGCGCGAGCCGGGCGGCGAACTGCGGCACGCTGGAACGACCCGGCGAGTCCTGCGTCGGCGCTGCCCCCGTGGGGAAGCCGGACGCGCTGGGCCCGACCCCGGTGGGGGTGCCGGAGGGGGTGGGCGTGGCCGGGGCGCACCCGTCGAGCGCAAGCCCCAGACCGATCGCCGCACCCCAGGTGAGCAGTTCACGCCGGGGCAGCCGACGCTCGGGACGCTGGATGGTCATGCCCCCATTAACACCCCGCGCGGCGCGGCGCGTCTACCGCAGCCGAGCCTCGATGAGGGCCTTCACCGCGGTCGCGTCGTTGGGCAGCTCGACCACGCGTCGGGGACGCCCCTCCAGCCCGGCGAACTTGGCGGGGCGCTCGACGTCGCGCCCGAGCGCCTCGATGATGGTGGCCGAGAACTTGACCGGCAGAGCGGTCTCGACGGCAATGACGGGCCAGGCGATCGAGGCGTCCGCGGCCTGCAGGGTGCGCGCGACCTTGACCGCGTCCGCGGTGTGGGGGTCGATCACGAAGCCTGTCTCCTCGAAGACCGTGGCGATGACCGCGAGGCGGTCGGCGTGGGTTGACGTCCCGGACACGAACCCGAAACGCTCCCGGATCTCGGGGAACTCTGGCGTGTCCGACAGGTCAAAGGCCCCCACCGCAGAGAGCTCCTCGGCGAACAGGCGGCGCACCCGGTCGGCGTCGCGGCCCAGCAGGTCGAAGACGAACCGCTCGAAGTTCGAGGCCTTCGAGATGTCCATCGACGGGCTGGAGGTCTCCCGGGTCTCAGCTCCGGAGCGCAGGCGGTAGACGCCCGTGCGGAAGAACTCGTCCAGCACGTTGTTCTCGTTGGTCGCGAGGATGAGCGTGTCGATCGGCAGGCCCATCTCGCGTGCGATGTGGGCGGCGCAGATGTTGCCGAAGTTCCCGGTGGGGACCGCGAAGCTGACAACCTGGTCGTCGGCGTCCTCCGAGGACAGGCCGGTGGCGTGGAGCCACAAGGCGACGTAGTAGACGACCTGTGCCATCAGCCTCGCCCAGTTGATGGAGTTGACCGCGCCGAGGCTGTGCCGCGCCTTGAACTCCAGGTCGGCGTTGACCTCCTTGACAAGGTCCTGGCAGTCGTCAAAGACCCCGTCGACGGCGATGTTGGTGATGGCGGGGTCAGCAAGGGAGAACATCTGGGCCTGCTGGAACGGACTCATGCGCCCCGCCGGGGTCAGCATGAAGACGGTGACACGCTCCTTGCCGAGCATCGCGTACTCGGCGGCAGAGCCGGTGTCGCCGGACGTCGCGCCCAGGATGTTGAGCCTCGCGTCTCTCCGCTCCAGCTCATACTCGAAGAGTTCGCCCAGCAACTGCATCGCCATGTCCTTGAACGCGGCGGTCGGGCCGTTGGAGAGGTGTCCGAGCAGCAGACCGGACCCGAGGTCGTCCACGCCGACGATCGCCGCATCGCCGAACTTGTCGGCGGTGTAGGCGCGCTCACAGATGCCGCGGAGGTCGTCGGAGGGGATGTCCGTGACGTACAGCGACAGGACGCGGTGCGCCAGCGCGGGGTACCCCTCGTCGCGCAGCGTCGCCCGCCACGAGGCGAGGGAGGCGGCGTCCACGTGCGGATAGGACTCGGGCAGGTAGAGCCCCCCGTCGGGGGCGAGCCCCTCCAGCAGGATGTCGCAGAAGTCCAGCGGCGCCTGGCCGGCCCGCCCGCGGGTCGAGATGTACTTCACCCGGCCAGCCTAGCGGCGGCCCACGACGGGCAGACCAGCGGCCACGGGTGCTCCTGCTCGAGCTGGGTTGCGAGCCGCAGCAGGAGCGCCTCCTCCCCCACGCGGCCGGTGAGCATCACGCCGAGGGGGAGCTCGACCCCGTCGATGAGCGCGCGGTGCAGGGGCAGGCTGATCGAGGGCCGCCCGGTCAGGTTGGCCACCGACGTCCAGGGGGTGTAGTCAACCTGAGCGGCGAAGTCGCCGGCGGGATCCTCGTCGTCGCGCAACTCCCCCACCCGCGCGGGTGGGCGCGCGAGCGTGGGGGTGAGCACGACGTCGAACGCCGCCCAGTTCCGGTGGGTCTCGTGTGTGAGGCGCTGGATGTCGGCGAGGGCCTGCGCGTAGGTGGCGCCCGCGACCGTCCGGCCCCGCTCCCGGAGCCAGCGGGTCAACGGGCGCAACTCGTCCTCGGCCCCGTCGGGCAAGGGAATCCCGAGTGCGCCGACCGCCCAGACGGACGAGAAGGCGTCCCAGCGCTCGGCCGGGAAGGGCACCGGGGCGGAGTCCACGTGATGGCCCAGCGCGTCGAGCCAGGACGCCGTGGCGAGCGCGGCGGCGGCGCAGACCGCCGCGACCTCAGCGGTCGCGGAGATGACGGGCCCCACGAGGACGCCGACGCGCACGCCCGTCGCGGGGCGGTCGCACGCGGCGAGAAAGCCACCTGGCTCGGGGGGCACATGGTGGCTCTCGCCTCCGGGAGCCGGCCCGGCGGCGAGAACGTCGAGGGCGAGCGCGGTGTCCCGGACGGTCCGGGTGATGACCCCGTCGCTGACCAGCCCCGGGCCGGGCACCCGGTCCGGCCCGGTCGGCACGCGCCCACGGGACGGCTTGAGGCCGACGACCCCACAGGAGGAGGCGGGGATGCGGATCGAGCCGCCACCGTCCGACGCGTGCGCCAGCGGCACGATCCCGGCCGCGACCGCGGCGGCGGCGCCTCCGCTGGAGCCACCTGCTCCGCGGGTGACGTCCCACGGAGTCACCGCGGGAGGGGCGCCCTCGGGCTCGGTGTAGCACGGGAATCCGAACTCCGGAGTTGCGGTCTTGCCGACCATGACGGTGCCCGCGGCGGCCAGGGTGGCGGCCACGGCGTCAGTGCGTCGGCCGATGTTGCCGCGCTGGGTCGCGCTGCCGCCCTCGAAGGCCACTCCGGCGACCTCGGCGAGGTCCTTGATCGGGCACGGGACCCCGGCCAGCGCCGGGAGCGACCTCCCTCGCCGAGCTGCGGCGTCCACCTCAGCTGCCTGACGCAGGGCCACCTCGGGGGTGATCATCGCGAACGCCCCCAGGTGCCGGTTCCACCGGCCGGCGCGCGCGAGCGCCTCCTGCGCGACCTCCACCGCGGACGCCTCGCCCGCGGCGATCGCGCGGGCCACCTCGAGGGCGCTCATCAGCGACATGGGATCCTCCTCATCCGCCCTGGCCGTGCGACTCCAGGAAGCTGTACACCTCGGTTTCGTCGACGCCCGGAAAGGCGCCGGGTGGAAGGGCCGCGAGCAGATGGCTGTGGGCGCGGGCGCTCGGCCACGCCCTGCCGGCCCACGCTTCAAGGAGCCGCGGCGGCGGCGTCCGGCAGCAGTTCTCGTCCGGACACGTCGAGCGGGAACGGTGCCGCGTGTCGCGGCCCCGGAACCACTTGGCCTGGTTGAAGGGAACGCCCACTCCGATGGAGAAGGCTCCCCCTGCCGAGCGCTCGATGCGTGCGGAGCCCCAGAAGGTGCCCGACGGCGTGTCGACGTACTGGTTGAGCACGTTGAATGCGTCGTCTCGCTCGAAGATCTGGCGCGCCGTCCAGAATCGGCAGGCGGGCTGGCCTTCGGCAGCGCCGATGTGGTCGGTCGGGAAGACCAGGCCGTCATTCTCGTAGGCCTTGTAGATGATTCCGGACTGGTGCACCTTCAGGAAGTGCAGAGTGATGCCCAGATGGTGCGTCGCCAGGTTGGTGAAGCGGTGGGCTGCGGTCTCGTAGGAGACGGCGAAGGCGTCGCGGAGGTCCTCCACAGCGAGTTCCTTGCGCCCTTTCGCCGTCTGAAGGTACTCGGCTGCGGCCGCCTCGGGCAGCGTGAGCGCTCCCGCGAGGTAGTTGGTCTCGACGCGTTGGCGCAGGAACTCGCCGTAGTCGCGGGGCGGTTGGTGGTTCAGGACGTGATGCCCCAGGGCCTGCAGCAGGACCGAGCGTGGGTCGTGGTCGACACCCGAACTGGAGCGGGACAGGTAGATCCGCATGTTCCGCAGGTCGGTGACCGACCGGGTCGAATGTGGTAGGTCGGCGACGTGGTGCAGCGTGAAGCCCAGGTGCGAGGTGAGGTTGGCGATCATGTGCTGGCCCAACGGGCCTCGCTCGTACCCCACCTTCGCCAGGAGACGGGCAGCCTCCGCCTCGAGCTCCGGGTAGTAGTTGGCGCGGTCGCGCATCTGACGCCGGAGCTCGGTGTTCGCCCGACGCGCCTCCTCGGGGGTGGCGATCCTCTCTTCCGCCTGACGGGCCAGTTCCCGGTGCAGGGCGAGCATGGCTTCCAGGACCTCGGTCGGCGTCCGGGGGCCGATCCTGATGGGGGGCAGACCACGGGAGGTGGCCAACGGGGACCGCATCGCGGTCTCCAACTCGATCTCGAGCCGCGTGCGCCGGCTCGGGGTGGCGGAGGTGATCTCATCGAACGACACACCGTAGAGCGCGGCCAACTTCTGGAGGGCGGAGACCTTCGCCTCCCGCTTGCCGTTCTCGATGAGCGACAACTGGGAGGGGGCGATGCCGGTCTCCTCGCTCACCTGCGCCAGGGTGAGCCGCCGCATCTTCCGGAGCGCGTTGAGGCGACGCCCCAGGTTGAAAGCGTCGAGGAACGGCTCAGGTTCCGGAAGCTCGCGGCGGACCTGCCACGGCGAAGAGGTCACAAATTCACATTAGTGAATTTGTGACGTTCTTTCCATGGGCAGCCGCTAGGCAGCCCTTGCGAATACAGGGGAGGATGGAGTCACCCGGAAGAGACAGCTTCCGCACATCGATCCAATGGAGGAGCGACACATGTCGGAAATCACCGCCGAGTCCCTTGAGCAAGACTGGAAGACCAATCCCCGCTGGGCGCACGTGAAGCGCGACTACAGTGGCGCGGACGTCATGAGCCTCCGCGGCACCGTCCAGGAGGAGTTCACTCTCGCCAAGCGCGGTGCGGAGATCTTGTGGGACGGCGTCAACGCAGGCGACGGCGCGTACATCAACTCGCTCGGCGCGCTGACCGGCAACATGGCCGTCCAGCAGGTCAAGGGCGGCCTGAAGGCGATCTACCTGTCCGGCTGGCAGGTTGCAGGCGACGCGAACCTCGCTGCCCAGACCTACCCCGACCAGAGCCTCTACCCCGCGAACTCGGTGCCTGCCGTCGTGCGTCGCATCAACAACGCCCTGCTGCGCGCCGACCAGATCGAGCACCTCGAGGGCATCAAGACCGTCGACAACTGGCTCGTGCCGATCGTGGCCGACGCCGAGGCCGGCTTCGGTGGCCCGCTCAACGCGTACGAGCTGATGAAGGGCATGATCCAGGCGGGCGCGGCGGGCGTGCACTGGGAGGATCAGCTGGCCTCCGAGAAGAAGTGCGGGCACCTGGGCGGCAAGGTGCTCATCCCCACCAAGCAGCACGAGCGCACCCTCAACGCCGCCCGCCTCGCGGCGGACGTCTCCGGCGTCCCGTCGGTCATCATCGCCCGCACGGACGCCGAGGCCGCAACGCTCCTGACCTCCGACGTGGACGAGCGTGACGCGCCCTTCCTGACCGGCGAGCGCACCGCTGAGGGCTTCTACATGGTGAAGAACGGCATCGAGCCGTCGATCGCCCGCGCGAAGGCCTACTCCAACTACGCCGACCTGATCTGGATGGAGACGGGCACCCCCAACCTCGAGTACGCCCGCCAGTTCGCAGAGGCCGTCAAGTCCGAGCACCCGGACCAACTGCTGGCCTACAACTGCTCGCCGTCGTTCAACTGGAAGAAGCACCTCGACGACGCGACGATCGCCAAGTTCCAGCGCGAGCTGGGCGCCATGGGCTACGCCTTCCAGTTCATCACGCTGGCCGGCTTCCACGCGCTCAACTACTCGATGTTCGACCTGGCGCACGGCTACGCCCGCGAGGGCATGACGGCCTACGTCAAGCTGCAGGAGGCGGAGTTCGCGGCGGAGTCCCGCGGCTACACCGCCACCAAGCATCAGCGTGAGGTCGGCACCGGCTACTTCGACGCCGTGGCCACGATCGTGAACCCCGAGAGCTCCACCACCGCCCTCGCCGGCTCCACCGAGGCCGAGCAGTTCCACTGATCGACTGAAAGAGCCACGGTGCCGGCGGTCCACCCAGTGGCCGGCACCGTGGCTCTCCCCGTTCCACCCGCATCGACGCACCCGAGGAGGAAGCAGTCGTGAACCCACGTCTCACCATCACCGAGCCCACCAAGGCCCCGGGCGAGGACCAGATCCTCACGCCCGAGGCGATCGACTTCATCATCGCCCTGAACGATCTCGCCGCCCCGAGGCGGGACGAACTCATGGCCGAACGCAAGGCCGCCCGGGATCGCATCGGCGCCGGTCAGGATCCGACGTTCCTGGAGGAGACCAGGCACATCCGCGAGGACGACACGTGGCAGGGCGCCCCGCTGGCCCCCGGCCTCGAAGACCGTCGCGTGGAGATCACCGGTCCCACCGA
>CAZZGU010000076.1:0-4773 GCA_964653755.1 uncultured Nigerium sp.
GGCGTCGACCTGGCGTCGGTCGGGGTGACCCCGGCCGAGGTGGCCGCCGTGCAGGATCTCGTCGACGCCGGGACCGTGAACGACAAGCTGGCCCGCCAGGTTTTCGATGGCGTGCTCGCGGGAGAGGGGACGCCGGCCCAGGTCGTCCTTGGACGTGGTCTCGCGGTCGTGAGTGACGACAGTGCCCTCGGCGAGGCGGTGGACGCCGCCATTGCGGCCAACCCGGATGTGGCGCAGAAGGTCCGCGACGGGAAGGTGGCTGCGGCCGGCGCGTTGATCGGCCAGGTCATGAAGGCGATGCGGGGCCAGGCGGACGCCGCCCGCGTCCGGGAGTTGCTGAGGGAGCGTCTGTCCTGAACCGGCGGATCGCGGTCGCGTGGGGAGCGGTCGGCCTGCAGACCCTGGCCCTGTACTGGCCGTCGCCACCGGACGTGCCCTCGGACCTTGCGGTGCCCGGCCTGGACAAGGTGGTGCACCTGGGCCTGTTCGCTGTCGCGACCTGGGCGTTGCTCCGCGTCCTGCCCGCGCGGGCCGCGCTGGGGCTCATGCTGGCGCAGGTCGTGCTGAGCGAGTGGCTCCAGGGCCGGTTCCTGGTCGAGCGTTCGGCCGAGCTGGCGGACGCCGTGGCCGACCTCGTCGGCATCGCGATCGGCTGGGCGTGGTGGTGGGGTCGCGCCCGGTGGGGAGGAAACCGGCGAACTCCTGCAACGGGTGCCCGGCGTCCCTAAGCTGACCAAGTAAGTCATGAGCTTCAGAAAGGGTTCCTCCATGCCAGTTCGCGAAGATGCCAAGTGGTCACTCGTCGTTCCCACCTCGATGGGCGTGCGGATCACCCCCGAGAACCGCGCCCCCGTGCACGTCGCGGATCGCTTCCTCCTGCAGGCGACCAGTGCCGAGACCAACGTGGCCAGTGTCGTGTCCCACCTGGGTGAGCCCACCCTGGTGCTGACCGCCTTCGTCAAGGGGTCCCCGATCTCCGCGCTGATCAAGTCGGATCTGCGCAAACGCAACATGTCCTACGACGGCCCCGAACTGGACCAGGGCGACGCCTGGGGCCTGCGCCACCAGTTCAACATCGCCGACTCCGGCTTCGGCGGCCGCGCCCCGCGTGTCTGGAACGACCGCGCCGGCGAGGTCGGCCGCGAGCTCAACGTCGACCAGTTCGACCTTGACAAGCTGTTCGTCGAGGAGGGCGTGAAGATCCTGCACCTGTCCGGCCTCATCGCCGCGCTGTCGCCGTCCACGTCGAAGTTCTGCGTCGAGCTGGCCAAGAAGGCCCGCGCCAACGGCACCCTCGTCGCGATGGACCTCAACTACCGCGCCACGTTCTGGAAGGGCCGCGAGGAGGAGCTCTCCGCCGCGTTCGACGAGATCGCCAAGAACTGCGACATCCTCTACGGCAACGAGGAGGACTTCCAGCTCTGCCTCGGCATCGAGGGCCCGGAGGCCGGCGGCAAGTCGATCGATGACAAGATCGACGACTTCAAGGCCATGATCGGCCGCATCAAGGAGGCCTACCCCGAGGCCCACTGGATCGGCACCTCGCTGCGCGAGGTCGAGTCGGCCAACCGCCACCAGTGGGGCATCCTGCTGTGGAACGACGGCGAGTTCTACCTGGCTCCGCTCCGGGCGATCGACGTCATGGACCGCATCGGCGGCGGCGACGGCTCCGTGGGCGGCGTCCTCTACGGCGTCATCAAGGGCTGGAACGTCGAGCAGTGCGCCCAGTTCGGATGGGCCACCGGCGCCCTGGCAGCCACCTCGCTGTACGACTACGGCGCACCGGCCGACGAGAAGCAGGTCTGGGACCTGTGGAAGGGTAACGCGCGCGTCCAGCGTTGACCTGACCGCACGACACCCGCCCGCCCCAGCCTCCGGGGCGGGCGGACCCGTCCACCAGGGGCCGGCTTCCGCTCCGCGTGCCAGAATGGCGCGGTGCTCGACCTCGTGATCTCCCCCGACCTCGCCGACTTCCGGGTGGCCGCAGCCACCCGCGGACGACGGGTCGTGAGTGTGTACGCCCGCCTTCTCGTCGACGACGCGACCCCGGTCGGGCTGTACCACCGCCTCTGCGGCGACCGGGCCGGCACATTCCTGTTCGAGTCCGCCGACAACGGGGTGTGGTCGCGGTACTCCTTCATCGGTGTGGGGTCGGCTGCCACCCTGACCGAGGTGGGCGGTGAGGCCCGGTGGACCGGGCGCGAGATCGTCGGCCTCCCCACCGGCGGCGACCCGCTCGAGGTGCTGCGCGAGACGCTGGCCGTCCTGCACACGCCCCGGGAGGCGGGGCTGCCGCCGTTCGTGTCAGGCATGGTGGGCTACCTCTCCTACGACGTCGTCCGCCGGCTCGAACGGCTCCCCGACACCAACCCCAACGACCTGGGCATTCCCGAACTCGTGATGATGCTCGCCACCGACGTGGCCGTGCTGGATCACCACACCGGCGAGGTCTGGCTCGTGGCGAACGCAGTGAACTTCGACAACTCGGACGCCCGCGTCGACACCGCCTGGGCGGACGCCCGCGCGCGGGTCCTCGCGATGGCGGACCGGCTGCGCAGGCCCGCGTCCCCGCTCACCGCGACCCTGGCGTCCGAGGCGTCCGAGCCGCCGGTGGTGATCCGGCAGCGGACGCCGGAGGAGTACGAGGCGCTCGTGCGGGAGGCCGTGGAGGAGATCCGTGCCGGCGAGGCGTTCCAGATCGTGGTGAGTCAGCGCTTCGAGACCCCCTGCAGGGCGGACCCGCTCGACGTGTACCGCGTGCTGCGCCGCACCAACCCGAGCCCTTACCTCTACCTGCTGCGCCTCGACGGGTGGTCCATCGTCGGATCCAGCCCCGAGGCGCTGGTCACCGTCGAGGACGGACACGCGGTCACCCGCCCCATCGCCGGGACCCGGCCCCGGGGCGCCACGACGGAGCGTGACGCCGAGCTCGAGGCGGAGCTGCTCGCCGACCCCAAGGAGCGCGCGGAGCACCTCATGCTCGTCGATCTCGGCCGCAACGACCTGGGCCGGGTCTGTGTCCCGGGCTCGGTGGCCGTCGTCGAGTTCATGAAGGTCCGCCGCTACAGCCACGTCATGCACCTCGAGGCAGCGGTCGTGGGAACGGCCCGCCCCGACCAGACGGCCCTGGACGTCACCTTGTCCTGCTTCCCGGCTGGGACGCTGTCGGGGGCCCCCAAGGTCCGTGCGATGGAGATCATCGACGCTCTGGAGGTCAGCAGGCGTGGCCTCTACGGCGGCACGGTGGGGTACTTCGACTTCGCGGGCAACTCCGATGTCGCGATCGCGATCCGCACGGCTGTCCTCAAGGACGGTGTGGCCTACGTCCAGGCGGGGGCGGGCATCGTCGCCGATTCCGTGCCGGCCAGCGAGGACGCGGAGTGCCGCAACAAGGCCGCCGCTGTGCTCGGGGCCGTGGGGGAGGCGTCCCGTCTGCGCCGGCTCGTGGACCGATGAGTCGGCCCGGGCCCATCGCCGGGCTCTGGGTGGCGGGGGTGGCCTGCCTCGTGCTGGCTCAGCAGCCATGGTGGACGGTCGCGTGGTCGGACGCGCTGGGCTCCGGCGCCGCCTCGTTGACCGGGACTGCGGCCACGTCCGGACTCGCCCGCGCCCTGACGCTCGCCGCATTGGGGGGGACGCTGCTTGCCTGGTGGCTGGGCCCGACCGGTCGCCGGATCGTGGCCGCCCCGGTGGGGTTCGTGCACGGCGCCGGCCTCGTCCTGGCTGCCATCAATCCCAGCCCCGGCGATGCGGCGGTGGCGGACGCGTTGGGTGCGGTCCGGATGTCCGGGGCGGTCGAGCTCACGGCTACCGGGTGGTCCTGGCTCCACGCGGCGGGGGCGACGGTCGGAGTCGTGTGCGCGTTCTGGCTCGCCGTGCGCCCCGGCGGAAGGATCACGTCGGCCGTCCGCGAGGAGTGGGTCCCGCTGGCAGATTCGCTGAATACTTGGAAAGCTATGGACGACGGCATTGACCCGACCGCCGCGCCCGGGGACCCACGCGGCTGACCACGAAGGGGAACGATCCATGACGCACGCGCACGAGAAGTATCATCATGGGCGGTCACCGGCCGCCTGGGTCGGCTCGATCGTCTCCCTGATCGGCTTCGTCGTCTCGTCGGCCGGGTTCCTCATGAACCTGAACTGGCTCGTCATCTGGGTCGGTTTCGCCCTGGTGCTCCTCGGCGCGGTCGCGGGCGGCGTCATGCGGAAGATGGGCTACGGACAGGAGTAGGCATGGGCGTCCTCGACGACATCATCTCGGGGGTGCGCGAGGACCTCGCTGAACGCAGGGCCGTCCGGCCCCAGACCGAACTTGAGCGCACCGTGGCGTCGCTCGGGCCTACGCGCGACCCGCTGCCCCGCTTCAGGGAGCCCGGGCTCTCGGTGATCGCGGAGGTGAAGCGGTCGAGCCCGAGCAAGGGTGCGCTGGCAACGATTCCCGACGCGGCCGCGCTGGCGTCCGAGTACGCCGCTGGCGGGGCCGCTGCGATCTCGGTCCTCACCGAGCGCAGGCGCTTCGGGGGCTCCCTGGCGGACCTGGTCGCAGTCCGCGGGGCGGTGGACACCCCGGTGCTACGCAAGGACTTCATCGTCACCGAGTACCAGGTGTGGGAGGCGCGCGCAGCCGGCGCCGACCTGGCCCTCCTCATCGTCGCGGCACTCACCGACGCGGAGCTCGTCCGGCTCCTGGCGCTCTGCACCGAGCTGGGTCTCAGACCGCTCGTCGAGGTCCACACCGCGGACGAGGTGCGCCGGGCCGTGGACGCCGGCG
>CAZZGU010000076.1:4783-10730 GCA_964653755.1 uncultured Nigerium sp.
GACGCCGAACTCACCCACCTGCACGACCTCGCCCTCGAACTCGGCCTCACCCCGCTGGTCGAGGTGCACACGGTCGAGGAGACCCGCCGCGCGGTCGACCTGGGGGCCCGCCTGGTCGGGGTCAACAACCGCAACCTGCAGACCCTCGAGGTCGACCTCGGGCAGTTCGCCCGTCTGGCCGACTTGATCCCGGCCGGTACCGTCAGGGTGGCCGAGTCCGGGATCACCGGGGTCGCCGACGTGGAGAACATGGCACGCGCCGGCGCCGACGCCGTCCTCGTGGGCGAAGCCCTGGTCACCGGGGGCGACCCCCGCCGCACGGTGGCCGCGTTCACCGCAGCCGGCACCGCCGCCCGCGGCTGACGAACCCAGGTCCGCGGAACGCGGCTGACGAACCCAGGTCCGCGGAACGCGGCTGATCCGAGAAAGGAGACGGCAGTGAGTCTGCCCGACCCGTCCGGCCACTTCGAGCTGTTCGGCGGCAAATTCGTCCCCGAGGCGCTCCATGCGGCCCTGACGCAACTGGAGGAGGAGTTCCACGCAGCGATGCGCGATGAGGTCTTCCTCGCCGAGCTGCATCGGCTCCGGACCGAGTACGCGGGACGTCCCACGCCGCTGACCGCCTTGCCGCGTCTCTCGGCCCATGCGGGCCGGGCCCGTCTTGTCGCCAAGCGCGAGGACCTCAACCACACCGGCTCCCACAAGATCAACAACGTTCTGGGGCAGGCGCTGCTGGCCCAGCGCATGGGAAAGACACGCGTCATCGCCGAGACCGGGGCCGGCCAGCACGGCGTCGCGACCGCGACGGCCGCCGCGCTGCTCGGCCTGGAGTGCACCGTGTACATGGGCCGCGTCGACACCGACCGGCAGGCGCTCAACGTCGGGCGCATGCAGCTCCTCGGGGCGCACGTGGTCGCGGTCGAGTCCGGATCACAGACCCTCAAGGACGCCATGAACGAGGCCATGCGCGACTGGGTGGCGTCCGTCGAACACACGCACTACCTGATCGGGACGGTGGCAGGACCCCACCCGTTCCCTCAGATGGTGCGGGAGTTCCAGCGGGTGATCAGCAGAGAAGCGCGGGCGCAGGTGTTGCACGCGTACGGGGAGCTGCCCTACGCGGTGGCCGCGTGCGTGGGCGGGGGCTCGAACGCGCTCGGCATGTTCGCCGAGTTCATTCCCGACGCCGACGTCCGCCTGTACGGCTTCGAAGCCGGCGGGGAGGGCGTCGAGACAGGACGGCACGCGGCGTCCATCACCGGGGGTTCGGTGGGCGTCCTGCACGGCATGCGCACCTTCATCCTCCAGGATGACGACGGGCAGACGCGCGATTCGCACTCGATCTCCGCGGGGCTGGACTACCCCGGTGTCGGCCCGGAACACGCCTGGCTCGCGGCCACCGGACGCGCCACCTACGAGCCGGTCACGGACGCCGAGGCCATGGACGCCTTCGGCCTCCTGACCCGGACCGAGGGAATCATGCCGGCGATCGAGTCCGCGCACGGTGTGGCCGGCGCACTGCGGCTCGGGCGGCGCCTCGCCGAGGAGCAGCCCGACCTCGAGCCCCTCATCGCGATCTGCCTCTCGGGTCGCGGTGACAAGGACGTGGACACCGCACTGGCCTGGTTCGGGCTCGACGGTTCCGCCGACTCGGTGTCGGGGGCGCAGCGGTGAGCGGGCCCGCGTCGGCAGGCCGCTCCGGCCAGGCCTTCCTGGCCGCCCGCGCCGAGGGGCGCGCGGCCCTCGTGGCCTATCTTCCGGTGGGGTACCCCGATGTCCCCACCTCGCTGCGCGCCTTGGCCGCCCTGGCCGGCGACGCCGACCATCCCGGAGTCGACCTCGTCGAGATCGGCCTCCCGTACTCCGACCCCATGATGGACGGCCCAGTCATCCAGCGGGCCGGCACCTCGGCCCTGGCCCGGGGCGTCCGGACCCGCGACGTGTTTGCCGCCGTCGAGGCCGTGACCGAGGCCGGGCTCCCGGCGGTCTGCATGACCTACTGGAACCTGGTCGACCGCTACGGCGTCGACGCGTTCGCGCGCGACTTCGCCCGTGCGGGCGGCGCCGGCCTCATCACCCCCGACCTGACCCCCGACGAGGCGGACTCCTGGCTCGCGGCCTCCGACGCGCACGGCCTCGACCGGATCTTCCTCGTGGCGCCGTCCTCGACCGACGAGCGGATCGCAGAGACGGCGTCCGTGACCCGCGGCTGGCTGTACGCGACCTCGGTGATGGGGGTGACCGGGACGCGGGCCACGACGTCCAGCGCAGCGCCCGGGCTGGTGGCCCGCATCCGGCGCATCAGCCCCGAGACGCTCATCGGGGTCGGACTCGGGGTGACGAACGGTGACCAGGCCGCCGAGGTCGGCGCCTTCGCCGACGGGGTGATCGTCGGCTCCGCCCTGGTCCGTGCGCTGATCGAGGCCGAGGACGCCGGCGATCCCGGCGATCTCACCCGCCTGCGCGCCGTGGTGGCGGACCTGGCCGGCGGCGTCCGGCGCGGACGGGGGTAGGCCGACATGCTGCCCTGGTCGATCCCCAGCCCCCCGATCAACGGCTTCTCGCTGGGCCCGCTCACGATCCGGTTCTACGCCCTGTGCCTCATCGCGGGCATGTTCGTCGCCTGGTGGCTCGGCGGACGCCGCTGGCGCGCCCGCGGCGGCACCGCAGACACGTTCGACACGATCGTGCTGTGGGCGGTCCCGCTGGGCATCGTGGGCGCCCGCGTCTACCACGTCCTGACCCACTGGGGCGACTACTTCGCCCCGGGCGTCGATCCCCTGAGCTTCTTCCGCATCTGGGAGGGCGGCATCGCCATGTTCGGGTCGATCATGGGCGGCGCCCTGGGCGCGTACATCGCCACCCGTCGCACGCGGTCGAGTCTCCCGGCGTTCGCGGACGCGCTGGCCCCGGGCCTGATCTTCGCCCAGGCGCTCGGACGCCTGGGCAACTGGTTCAACCAGGAGTTGTTCGGGGGCCCCGACGACGGGCCGCTCGGTCTCGAGATCGACCGCATCCACCGCCCACCCGGCCTCGAACAGTACGAGACCTTCCAGCCCACGTTCCTGTACGAGATGGCCTGGAACACAGCGGGTGGGGTGGTGCTGCTGGCCCTGGACCATCGGCTCAAGCTCGGCCACGGCAAGCTGTTCGCGCTCTACCTGGTCATCTACGGCACGGGACGCTTCTTCATCGAGGCCATCCGCACCGACCCGTCGTACATGCTGGGCCCGCTGCGGACGAACCAGGTGACGGCCCTTGTCGTCGCTCTTGTCGGCGCGGCCGGCTTCGCCTGGCTGGCGCGGACGCGTCCGGGCCGTGAGGAGTTCGTCGAGGAATCCGCCCGCCCTGCCTGATACGGCGCCATCCACCGGAGTGCGATCGTCATTTCCCTGTAACGGATCGTGTTGTAGGTTTCCCCCAGCATGCGGCGTCGGCATGGGCTGACGAGCGCAGCCCTTTCCGGTGCCGCGACGCGAACACCGAATGGAGACCCACCATGGCCTGCTGCCCTTCCCTCCCGGCGCGCCCGCCCGAGGGCCTGTACCACCCCGACCACGAACACGACGCGTGCGGCGTCGCCTTCGTCGCCCAGCTGTCCGGGGAGCCGAGCCACGCCATCGTCCGGCAGGGGCTGGTGGCCTTGGAGAATCTTGACCATCGGGGCGCCACCGGCGCCGACGAAGCCGCCGGCGACGGGGCCGGCATGCTCCTGCAGGTGCCCGACCTCCTCCTGCGTGACGAGGTCGACTTCGACCTGCCCGCCCCCGGCCACTACGCGGTCGGCATGGCCTTCCTGCCCCAGGACCGTGTCCAGCGGGCCACCGCGAAGCGGACCATCGAGTACATCGCCATCGAGGAGGGGGTGCGCGTGCTCGGCTGGCGCGTCGTCCCGACCCGTTCGGACACCCTCAGCCCGGTCACCGTCGCCGCCATGCCTCACATGGAGCAGATCTTCGTGAGCGGCGGGTCGGCGGCCGACATCGAACTTGACCGCCTCGTCTATCCACTGCGCCAGCGCAGCCGCAACGAGGCCGGCGTGTACTTCGCGTCGCTCTCGGCGCGCACGACGGTCTACAAGGGCATGCTGACCACAAGCCAGCTCGCCGAGGTCTACCCTGACCTGCTCGACGAGCGGATCGCCAGTGCCCTTGTGCTCGTGCACTCGCGCTTCTCCACGAACACGTTCCCGGCCTGGGAGCTCGCGCACCCCTACCGGCTGCTCGCCCACAACGGCGAGATCAACACGGTGAAGGGCAACCGCAACTGGATGCGCGCCCGGGAGGCGCTCCTCACGACCGACCTGATCCCCGGCGACCTGCAGCGGCTGTTCCCGATCTGCACTCCGGGCGGTTCCGACTCCGCCTCGTTCGACGAGGTCCTCGAGCTGTTGCACCTGGGCGGACGGTCCTTGCCGCACGCCGTCCTGATGATGATCCCCGAGGCCTGGGAGAACCACCGCGAGATGGACGCGGCGCGGAGGGCGTTCTATTCCTTCCACAGCGGGATCATGGAGCCTTGGGACGGCCCGGCCGCCGTCTGCTTCACCGACGGACGCCTCATCGGGGCGACCCTCGACCGCAACGGCCTGCGCCCCGGGCGGTACTGGGTCACCGACGACGGGCTGGTCGTCTTCGCCTCCGAGGCCGGCGTCCTCGACATCCCGCAGTCCAGGGTCGTCCAGAAGGGCCGCCTGCAGCCTGGCCGCATGCTGCTGGTCGACCTCGACTCCCACCGCCTCGTGGACGACGACGAGATCAAGGCCGAGCTGGCCGCGGCGCAGCCCTACGCGGAGTGGCTCGCGGAGGGTCGTATCGACCTCGACGAGCTCCCGGAGCGTCAGCACGTCGTCCACAGCCACGCGTCGGTCACCCGTCGGCAGCAGGTCTTCGGGTACACCAACGAAGAGCTCAAGATGATCATCGCGCCCCTGGCCGAGACCGGCGCCGAGCCCATCGGGTCGATGGGCACCGACACGGCGATGGCTGCGCTGACGAACCGGCCGCGCATGCTCTTCGACTACTTCACGCAGCTGTTCGCCCAGGTCACCAACCCGCCCTTGGACGCCATCCGCGAAGAGTTGGTCACCTCGTTGCAGTCGACCTTCGGGCCCGAGGGCAACCTGCTGGCGCCTGGCCCCGAGTCCTGCCGCCAGATCGTGATCCCGTACCCGATCCTCGACTCCGACCAGCTCGCCAAGCTGGTGCGCATCAACCGCGACGGCTCGATGCCGGAGTACGAGACCCACGTCGTCCGGGGCCTGTACCGCCTGCTGGGCGGGGCCGAGGAGCTCGAGCGCCGCCTCGACGAGATCTGCTCCGAGGTGAGCGCGGCGATCGCGCGCGGGTGCCGGACGATCATCCTGTCGGACCGGCACGCCAACATCGACTACGCGCCGATCCCGTCGCTCCTCCTGACCGGGGCGGTCCATCACCACCTGGTGAGGGAGAAGACCCGCACCCAGGTCGGCCTGATCGTGGAGGCCGGCGACGTCCGCGAGGTCCATCACGTGGCCCTGCTCATCGGGTATGGAGCCGCAGCGGTCAACCCCTACCTCGTGTTCGAGACGGCCGAGGACCTCGCCCGCCGCGACCTGTTCGTCACGGTCGACCCCGACCGGGCCGTCGCGAACGTTCGCAAGGCGCTCGGCAAGGGCGTTCTCAAGGTCATGAGCAAGATGGGCGTCTCCACGATCATGAGCTACCGGGGTGCGCAGCTCTCGTACGCGGGCGCGCAGATCTTCGAGGCCGTCGGCCTGTCCAGCGCCCTGGTCGACAAGTACTTCACGGGCACCACCACCCGGATCGAGGGCGTGGGGCTGGAGGAGATCGCCCGGGACATCCAGGCCCGCCACGACTTCGGCTACCCCGTCGGGCGGCGCAACCCGCCGCACCGGAACCTGTGGACCGGGGGAGAGTACAAGTGGCGCCGCGAGGGGCCGCCCCAC
>CAZZGU010000077.1:0-10392 GCA_964653755.1 uncultured Nigerium sp.
CAAGCAGCCGCAGCCGCAGTGGCTGTCCATGGACGAGGCCATCGAGCACTGCACCAAGGGCGCTTCGATCTGGGACTGGGCGGGCAACGAGGAGGGCTTCGGCCCCGGCGAGCCCGACATCGTGTTGGCCTGCGCCGGCGACATCATGACGCTCGAGACCGTGGCGGCCGCCGAGATCCTCAAGCAGAAGCTGCCGACCTTGCGCACGCGCGTGGTGAACGTGGTCGACCTGATGACCCTGCGCCGTCCCAAGGATCACCCGCACGGCATGAGCGAGACCTACTTCCGCGAGCTGTTCACCGACACCAAGGACGTGGTGTTCGCGTTCCACGGTTACCCGGGCGGCATCCACCAGCTCATGCACGGGCGTCCGGACGCCGATCGGTTCCGGGTGCGCGGCTTCATCGAGCAGGGGACGACGACCACGCCGTTCGACATGGTCGTCCGCAACCGCGCCTCGCGGTACCACCTGGTCATCGACGCCATCAACAACGCGCGCTCGCTGCCCAAGGGCGCCGAGGACCTCAAGCAGTGGTGCATGGGCCAACTCGAGCGCCACGAGGCCTACATCCGCGAGCACCTGGAGGACATGCCGGAAGTCCGCGACTGGCAGCTCACCCAGTAGGCTGAGGGGGTGGACAGCGGATACTTCCTGCCGATCGCCCCTGACGAGTGTCGGCGCCTCCTGGGTGACGCCACCGTCGGGCGGGTGGGCTGGGTGTCCTCGCGGGGCATCCAGGTCCTCCCCGTGAACTACGGGGTCCACGGATCCTCGATCGTGTTGCAGGTGGCCGCTGACTCCCTCCTCGCCGAACTTGTCCAGCCGGTGGACGTGGCCTTCCAGGTCGATGACCTGGATCCGGCCACGGCCACCGGCTGGTCCGTTCTCGTCCAGGGCGCGACTCGTCCGTTCGGGGGCGAGGCGGCCCTCGTCGTGCCGCGCCCCTGGCCGCCGGGCGATCGTCTGCTCGGCGTCGAGATCGTTGCCCACACCTACTCCGGCCGGTCCGTCTCGGCCGACTGAACCTGTTTGGAGGCCGATGATGTCCTCGACCGAACTGCCCCGCATTGTGGTGGGCTTCGACGGTTCCGATGACGCGCTCACCGCACTCGACTATGCGATCGCGGAGGCGCTCGGACGCCAGGGCGACCTGCACGTGATCTACGCCGTGGACGACACGGTCCTCAACAGCGCCTGGGGCATCATCTTCGACGTCGAGTCTGTGAAGACCCTGGGTCGTGAGTTGCTCGAGCGCGCCTCGGCCCGGGCGCACGAACTCGGGCTCCCGCCCGAACGGCTGCGGGGCGAGATCATCATGGGTCAGCCGGGGCTGGAACTCACCAGGGCCAGCGAGGGCGCCGCCATGCTCGTCGTCGGACGCCGCGCATCGAACGGCAGCGAGCCCGCGTTCGTGGGCTCGACCGCCGTGGCCGTCGCCGCGACCGCGGGCTGCCCGGTCGTCGTCGTGGCCCGACCGGTGGGCGAAGCCGTCGTACACCACAGGATCACGGTCGGTGTCGACACGAGCGCGAAGGTGTCGCCGGCGGTCGTGTGGGCCTTCCGGCGCGCAGCCCGGCTGGGCAGTCGCGTTGTGGTCGAGACCGCCGTCCAGCGTCCGCTGGGCAGGTTCTTCGGCGGAGCCGCACAGCAGCCGGACGACGAGCAGTACGGACGGATCCTGGAGGAGGCACGCCGCCGCGTGGAGGCCGTGCTGGCCCCCCTGCGGCAGGAGTACCCGGACCTCCCCGTCGAGGTCGTCACCGAGGCGGGCCCCCCGGTCGAGAAGCTGGTCGAAGCCAGCCGGGTCTCCGACATGCTCATCGTCGGCGTCCACCCGGGGTTCCCGACCTACAGCATCGGCGGCAAGGTGCGCGCGCTCATGGCGCACTGCGAGTGCCCCCTGGGGATCGTCCGCTACCACTGAACAGAACCACCTTCGACCTGCCGCAGAAGGGGCGGGCGTACCATGGTCCAGCCATGCCCGAGCCCTACCGCCTGACCTTCGACGAGGCCCTGCCCATCGCGGCGGCCGTGGAGGAGATCCGCGACGCCCTCGGGAGCCACCAGGTCATCCTGGTTGCGGGGGAGACCGGCTCGGGCAAGACGACCCAGCTTCCGAAGATCTGCCTGCTGGCCGGACGCCGGCGCATCGGGCACACGCAGCCGCGCCGGTTGGCGGCCCGCACCGTGGCCGAGCGGATCGCCGAGGAGATGGGCGTCGAGATCGGCGACACGGTCGGCTACCAGGTGCGCTTCACGCGCCGGGCCACCCGCCGCACCGCCGTGAAGGTCATGACCGACGGCATCCTGCTCGCCGAGATCGGCCACGACCGGGACCTCCGCGCCTACGACACGATCATCATCGACGAGGCCCACGAGCGCTCCCTCAACATCGACTTCCTGCTGGGGTACCTCAAGCAGCTGTTGCCGCGGCGTCCGGACCTGCGCGTGATCGTGACGTCCGCGACGATCGACACCGCCCGCTTCAGCGAGCACTTCGGGGACGCCCCGGTCATCGAGGTCTCCGGCCGCACCTACCCCGTCGAGGTGGTGTACGCCCCTCTCACGGACTCTGACGACGGCGACCTCATCGACGGGATCTGCAGGGCCGTTGCCCAGCTGCACGCCCTCCGTCAGGGAGACATCCTCGTGTTCTGCTCCGGCGAGCGCGAGATCCGGGATGCCGCGGACGCCGTCACCGCGCTCGGCCTGCCCGCCACCGAGGTGCTGCCGCTCTTCGCGCGGCTGTCCGCGGCCGAGCAGCACCGCGTGTTCTCGCCCCACGCCGGGACCCGCGTCGTCCTGGCCACCAACGTCGCCGAGACCTCGCTCACCGTTCCCGGGATCCGCTTCGTCGTCGACCCCGGCTTCGCCCGGATCAGCCGCTACTCCAGTCGCACCAAGGTCCAGCGGCTGCCCATCGAGCCGATCTCCCGGGCGTCCGCAGACCAACGGGCCGGTCGCTGCGGACGCCTCGGGCCCGGCATCTGCATCCGGCTGTTCAGCGAGGAGGACTACCTCGCGCGTCCCGCGTTCACCGAGCCGGAGATCCTGCGCACCAACCTTGCCTCGGTCATCCTCCAGATGGCGGACGCCCGCCTGGGGCCGATCGAGTCGTTCCCGTTCGTGGAGGCGCCCGATCGCAACCAGGTGCGCGACGGCGTCCGCCTGTTGCGGGAGCTCGGCGCCCTCGACGAACGGCGGGGCGGGGCCGGCGACGGCGGCGCAGGGGAGGTTCACCACCTGACGCCGACCGGACGCCTGCTGGCGCGCCTGCCGGTCGACCCGCGCCTGGCCCGCATGATGGTCGAGGCCGAGCGGCTCGGGGTGCTGCGGCAGGTCACCGCGATCGTGGCGGGGCTCGCCATCCCCGACGTCCGGGAGCGACCTGCCGAGCACGCCCAGGCCGCCGACGCCCTCCATCGCAGGTTCTGGTCCGACGAGGGGGGCGCCCCCGACCCCTCCGACATCGCCGCGCTCCATCGTCTGTGGGTCCACCTGCGCCACCAGCGGCGGGAGCTGTCGGGGAACGCCTTCCGGAGGGCCTGCCGGGACGAACACCTCAACTTCCTCCGAATCCGGGAGTGGCAGGACCTCACCGCCCAGCTCCGGGAGATGAGCAAGGAGCTCGACCTCACGGTGGGGCCGGGCCAGACCGGTCCCCCTGACTGGGACGCGGTCCACACGGCCGTGCTGTCGGGGCTGCTCTCGCACGTCGGCCTCCTCGACACCCGCGCCCGGCCCGCCCAGCCCGTCCGGCGCGGACGACGCCCGTTGCCGGAGTATCTGGGCGCACGCGGGAGCCGCTTCGCGATCCAGCCGGGTTCGGCGGCCGCCAAGGCGTCCCCTCCGTTAATCATGGCCGTGGAGCTCGTCGAGACCTCGCGGCTGTGGGCGCGCACGGTCGCCCCCGTCAAGGCCGAGTGGATCGAGCAGGTCGCCGGCGACCTGCTGACGCGCAGCTACTCCGAGCCACACTGGTCGGCGGCGGGCGGCCAGTGCGTGGCCTACGAGAAGGTGTCGCTGTTCGGGGTGCCGATCATCGCGGAACGGCCGGTCTCCTACGCCCGCATCGACGCACGAGTGGCTCGGCAGGTCTTCCTCCAATCCGCCCTCGTCGAGGGCCAGTGGCGCACCCGGCACCACTTCTTCGCGCGGAACGAGCGGGTCCGGCGCGAGGCCGAGGAGCTCGAGGAACGCACCCGCCGCCGCGACATCGTCGTCGACGACCGCGCGATCTTCGCCTTCTACGACGAACGCATCCCGGAGCACGTCACGTCGGTCGCGCACTTCGACCGCTGGTGGCGCGACAAGCGGCGCAGCGACGACCGCTACCTCGACCTGTCGTTGGACGACGTGGTCGGCGGCGACGCCGGCGTGGACGCCGACGCGTTCCCGGACTCGTGGACCGTGGGGCCCGCAGCGCTCCCGGTGAGCTACGCCTTCGACCCCGGGTCGCGCAGCGATGGAGTCAGCGTCGACATCGACGTGTCCGTGCTCAACCAGGTCGACGACCGGCCGTTCACGTGGCAGGTCCCGGGCCTGCGCGCCGAACTTGCGACGGCGCTCATCCGTTCCCTGCCGAAGCAGGTCCGCACGCGGTTCGTCCCGGCCCCGGACTGGGCCGCCCGGGCGCTCGCCTGGCTCTCCGCCCACCCCGGGCAGGACGCGTCGCGCTTCACCGACGCCCTCGCGGCCGCGCTCACGGCGCTGTCGGGTCAGCCGGTGGACGCTGCCGCGTTCGACGCCTCCGGCCTGCCCGGGCACCTCGGCGTCCGCTACGTCATCATCGACGGGCGCGACGAACTCGGGGAGGGCCGCGACTTCGAGGCGCTCCGCCGACAGTTCGCGCCCCGCCTGGACCGCCGCCTCAACGACGCCACTGAACTCAGCCACCCGGGGGCCACCGACTGGGCGTTCGGGGACGTCCCGGCCACCACCGAGATCGCCCGCGACCCCACCCCGCTGCTCGGCTATCCGGCCCTGGTCGACCTCGGCGCGCGCGTCGGCGTCCGCGTCGCGACGACGCGCGAGCAGGCGCGCCGCTGGCATGCCCCCGGCCTGCGCCGGCTCGTCACCCTCGTGAGCCCCGACCCCACCAAGTGGGTGTTCTCCCACCTCGCCCACGAGACCCGCCTGGCCCTGTCCACGAGCCCCTACGCCACCATCGGCGCCCTGCTCGCGGACGCCCGCCTCCGGGCCACCGGGGACCTCATCGCCGCGCGTACGGACCCCGAGGACGTGCGCGACGAGGCCTCCTTCCGCCGCCTCGTGGACGCCGTGCGCCCCGACGCCGCCGACCGCATGCGGCGGGTCGTGGACGTGAGCGCCCGCGTCCTCGCCCGTCATCAGCGCCTCGTCAGCGAGCTCGGGCGGCGTCCGGACGGCCCCTCGAAGACGGACGCCTGCGCCCAGCTGGAGGACCTCGTCTTCGACGGCTTCATCGCCGCCACCCCGGAGCCCCACTTCAGCGCCCTCGACCGCTACCTCCACGCGCTCGAGGTCCGGATCCGGGACTGGGACACGCACCCCGCCCGCGAGACGCGGAACCTCGCAGTCATCGAGGAGGTGGAGGCGCTGTACGCTGCGGCCGTCGCCCGGTTCGCCGTCGGGGAGCTGCCGCCGGCCGCAATCGAGGCCGGCTGGCTGCTCGAGGAACTCCGGGTCAGCCTGTTCGCCCAGTCGCTCGGCACGGCGCAGCCCGTGTCGGCCAAGCGCGTGCGCTCCGCCATCGCCGCGCTCGCCTGAGTCGGCGCGGCCGGCGGCGGTGTCGGTCGGTCCTGCGTGAGAGGGGCCTGCCGCTAGAGTGGCGAGCGTGATGGATCCGGCGCAGCTGTACACGCTCGCTCACGACGTGGCCGCGAGCCTCGAGGGCCACCGGCCCGTGCTGGTGCACCTGCTCGAGGGCTACGTGGACGCCGGGCAGGTGGGCGCGGGGCTGGCCGAGCACCTGCTGGGCACGCTCGAGCACGAGGTCCTGGTCGAGTTCGACCACGACCAGCTCCACGACTACCGCTCCCGCCGCCCCCAGCTGACGTTCGACACCAACCAGTGGGTCTCGGCGGTCGGCTTCCAGTTGGCGATCCACCGGATCCTGGACGCCCAGGGGCGTCCCTTCCTGCTCCTGTCCGGGCCGGAGCCGGACACGCAGTGGAACCGCTTCACGCGCGCCGTCCTCGACCTCGTGGATCAGCTCGGGGTGTCCCAGCTCATCACCGCCAACGGCGTGCCGATGGGGGTGCCGCACACGCGGCCCGTCCTGGTCACCGGGCATTCGACCGACCCGGCCCTCGTGCCCGACAACCCCGTCTGGATCGACCGCGTCCGGGTGCCCGGCAGTCTCGCGGCCGTGCTCGAGGTGCGCGCGGGGGAGGCCGGACTCCTCGGGCGCGGTTTCGTGGCGCACGTGCCGCACTACCTCGCCCAGGGCGCCTACGTGCCCGCGGTGGTCGCCGTGCTCGACCGGCTCACGGCCGCGACGGGCCTCGACATCCCGCCTGGCGACCTGGCCGGGCAGGCGCTGGGCACCATCGCGAAGCTCGAGGAGGAGACTGCGACCGACGAGGAGCTCGGCCCCCTCATCTCCTCACTGGAGGAGCAGTACGACGAGCTTCAGGCGACCGGACGGCCGTCCGTCCCCACCGCCGACGAGATCGGCGCGGCGGTCGAGCAGTTCCTGGCAGAGCGCAGCGACGAGACCGACGAGGGGTAGGGACATGCCGAAGAACGTGGACGAACTGGTCGATCTGCTGTCGCTGGAGCGTATCGAGGCCGACCTGTTCCGGGGTCGTAGCCAGGAGTCGTCACTCCTTCAACGCGCGTTCGGCGGGCAGGTGATGGCGCAGGCGCTGGAGGCCGCCTACCAGACCGTGCCGGACGACCGCATGGCGCACTCGCTGCACGCCTACTTCCTGCGCCCCGGACACACGGCAAGCCCGATCATCTACGACGTCGATTTCACCCGGGACGGCGGCACGTTCTCCTTGCGTCACGTGAAGGCCCGGCAGGTGGGCCAGGTCATCTTCGTCATGGACGTCTCCTTCAAGCTCCACGAGCCCGGGCTGGAGCATCAGTGGCCGCCCACGCCCGGCGTCCCGGAGCCTGACGACTGCCCGCCGCTGGCCGAGGTGCTCGCCGCACGGTCTGCCGTCAACACGCGGGACTGGGCTGACGAGTGGGGGGCCCTCGAGGTGCGTTACGCCGGGGACGCACGCAAGGGCGACTACACGTCGCGAGCCGCGATGCAGGTGTGGGTGCGCACCGACGGCCCCCTGCCGGACTCCCCGCGTCTCCACCAGGAGGTGCTCGCCTACCTGAGCGACATCACGCTGCTTGGCGTGAGCACGGTGGGACATCCGGTCACCTTCATGTCGCGCCGGATGCAGACCATCACGGTGGACCACGCCACGTGGTTCCACCGGCCCATCCGGGCCGACGAGTGGGTGCTGTACGACCAGTTCTCGCCGTCGGCCTCCAACGGGCTCGGCTACTCGCGCGGACGGCTCTACGCCGACGGTGTGCTGGGCGCGTCCACGGCCCAGGAAGGGCTGATCCGGGTGGTGGAGGAGCGCAGAAAAGGGACGGACCCCGCCGCAAAGGCGTGATCCGTCCCGTTCCGGGTGGCGGGGGTCAGGCCGCCAGGGTCGACTTGTCGCGCAGCTTGGCGATCGCCTGCCGCTCGATCTGACGGACCCGCTCGGCGGTGATCCCCCAGACGCGGGCGATGTCGGCAAGCTTCGCCTGGCGGCCGTCGAGCAGTCCGTAGCGGCGCCGCACGACGTCCTGCGACCGCTCGTCCAGGTGGCCGAGCAACTCCTCAAGTCGGGCGCGGTCCTCCGCGTCCAGAACCATCTCATCAGGGCCGGGGGCCGTGTCACGGGCGAGCAGGTCGCCGAGGGCCGTGTCACCGTCCTCCTCCACCGGTGCGTCGAGGCTGACGTGTTCGCGGGCGAGGCGGATCAGGTCGACGACCCGCTCCACCTCCAGCCCCAGCTCTGCGGCGATCTCGGCGAGTTCGGGCTCGCGCCCGAGGCGACGCTCCAGCGTCCGGCGCACGGCCGAGACCTGGTTGATCTGCTCGGCGACGTGGACCGGGAGTCGGACGATCCGACCCTGCTGGGCGATGCCACGGGAGATCGACTGCCGCACCCACCAGGTGGCGTAGGTGGAGAACTTGAACCCCTTCATGAAGTCGAACTTCTCGACGGCCCGGATCAGGCCGGTGTTGCCTTCCTGGACGAGATCGAGCAGCGGCATCTGGGAGCGCCCGTACTTGCGGGCGACCGACACGACGAGGCGCAGGTTCGCGGTGATGAAGTGCTTCATCGCGGCGTCGCCGTCGGCGGCGAGCGCGAGCAACTCGGCCTCGGACGCGGCGACGGGTCGGCGTCCCCGTTCCGCACGGGGCACGGTGCCGTCGAGGAGCGCCCGGGCGTAGAGGCCCGCCTCGATGCGGCGCGCCAGCAGTACCTCCTGCTCAGCCGTCAACAGCGGGGTCTTCGCGATGCCGTCCAGGTACAGGCCGACGGAGTCCTTGCCGTCGATGCCATCGCTCGCGCGCGCCCTGCGGACAGTCGAGATCATGGGCATTCCTTTCGTCGTGACCAGTACAACGCCCGGAGGGGTTGCTTTTGTTCGGGCGCAGCCCTGAATGAACCCCCTGACGACCCCTGATCAGAGGATTAAGACCACGGTCGTACCCGCCGTGCGACTCCCGTCACCCGGCCCGCAGGCTGCCCACCTGGTCGACCAGCCAGGACAGTTCGAAGGCGCGGTCCCGCCAGATCTGGTAGCGCCCGGACTTGCCCCCGTGCCCTGCGACCATCTCGGTCTTGAGCAGGATCGGCCTGTCAGCGGGGTTCGTGGCCAGGTCGCGCAGGCGCGCGACCCACTTGGCGGGCTCGGTAACCTCGACGCGGGTGTCGTTGAGGCTCGTGGTGACAAGGATCGCCGGGTAGGGGCGGGCGACCACGTTCTCGTAGGGGGCGTAGGATTTCACGTAGGCGTACACCCGGGGGTCGTGGAGTGGGTCGCCCCACTCCTCCCACTCCATCACCGTGAGCGGCAGGGCCGGGTTGAGGATCGTGGTGAGCGGGTCGACGAAGGGGACCGAGGCATGAATGGCGCGGAACAGGTCCGGGGCGAGATTGGCGACGGCGCCCATGAGGAGCCCGCCCGCCGAGCCTCCCTCGGCCGCCAGCCGACCCGGGGCGACGAGGCCCTCGGCGATCAGCAGACGGGCGCAGGCGATGAAGTCGGTGAACGTGTTCCGCTTCGACAGTTCCTTCCCCGCCTCGTACCAGGCCCGCCCCATCTCGCCGCCGCCGCGCACATGGGCAATCGCGTAGACGAAGCCGCGGTCGAGCAGCGACAGCCTGCTGGTGGCGAAGAAGGGGTTGATCGAGATCTCGTAGCTCCCGTAGCCGTAGAGGAGCCCCGGGGCCGTCCCGTCGAGAGGGGTGTCCTTGTGGTGCACCACGGAGAGCGGCACGCGCGTCCCGTCGTCCGCGACCGCCCAGAGACGCCGCTGGACGTAGTCGCCGCGGCGATACGGGCCGTGGACCGGGTGGTCGCGGACCGGTGTCTCCTTGAGGACCCGCATCTCCCCGGTGTCGAGGCGGTACTCCCACACCGACGGCGGGGTGACCATCGACTCGTAGACCAGCCGGATCCGGTCGGTGTCATGGTCGTGGGCGGGTTCGGCGTCCACGTCGTAGAGGGCCTCCGGGAACGTCACCGGGACGAGATCACTCAGCGTGCCGTCATCGCGGCGCCGCATGATCGAGAGGCCGGACAGGCCGCCCGTCCGGTGCCCGACCACCAGGGCGCGCGCGTAGGCCGACACCTCGGTCAGCCTCGTGTCGGGGCGTTCGGGGAGCAGGTCCTGCCAGTCCTCGTGCGACCTGGCGTTCAGCGGGGCGCGGCTCAGCATGAACTGGGGCGCCCTGTCGTTGTGGAGGATGTAGAGCGCGTCGGGAGCCACTTCGACGGTGTAGTCGACCCCCTCGCGGCGGGGCGTCACGCACCGGGGGGGTGCCGCGGGGTCCGCGGTCGGGACCAGGTGTGACTCGGTGGTCGTCTTGCTGCCGATCTCGATGAGGGCCCACCGGTGGTCGCGGGAGGAGTCCACCCCGACCCAGAACCGTTCGTCGGGCTCTTCCAGGACGAGGGCGTCGTCGGTGGCGCCCAGCCTGTGGCGCCACACCTGGTGGGGCCGCCACGCCTCATCGACGCGCAGGTAGAACAGCCAGGAATCGCCCACCCAGGTGCCCCCGGGCCCCACCCCGGCGATGGCCGGCTCGACCTCACGGCCCGTGGCCAGGTCGCGGACGTAGAGGTCGTACCGCTCATCGCCGGTGGTGTCGACGGAGTAGGCGAGCAGGCGTCCGTTG
>CAZZGU010000077.1:10402-10710 GCA_964653755.1 uncultured Nigerium sp.
GGACACCTCGGACCAACCCAGGGACAGGAAGTCGTGCCCCTGGGCGAGCTCGTTGACGTCGAGGAGCACGTGCTCGTCAGGATGCGGTTCGGCCAGGTCCGGGATGTCGTCCAGGGACGCCGCGGGGAGCCGCGTGAAGGTGGGGTAGTCAAGGCCCGCCGTGGTGCGGGTCAGGTACCAGAAGGCGGTGCCGTCGGTGTGGGACACGTGGAGGGGCACTGACAGGTCCGTCTCCTGCGTCCGGTCCCTGATGTCGCTGAAGATGGACTCCCGCAGGTCGGCCAGGTGGCCGGTTCGGGCGTCCGTCC
>CAZZGU010000078.1:0-309 GCA_964653755.1 uncultured Nigerium sp.
ACCACCGAGAAGAACTCACCACGCGCGGGCTCGTTGATGTACCCCGACGTGACCGCCACAGTCCTGATGCCCCGCTCGCGGCAGGCGACGGCGGTGTCGATGGCGTACTCGGCGAAGATGATCGGGTCGTTGTAGGTGAACGCGACACTCTCGCAGCCGTACTCCCGGGCCGCCTCGGCGATGTCGACCGGAGAGGCCTTCTCCATGAGGCGGTCCATGTCGCGGGCCTTGGAGATGTCCCAGTTCTGGCAGAACTTGCAGCCGAGGTTGCAGCCCGCAGTCCCGAACGACAGCACGCTGCTGCCCGGA
>CAZZGU010000078.1:319-10582 GCA_964653755.1 uncultured Nigerium sp.
CCGGGGTAGAAGTGGTTGAGCGGCTTCTTCTCGATCGGGTCGATGCAGAACCCGGACGACCGGCCATACGTCGTCAGCACGAGCTGGCCGCCCTCGTTGGCGCGGACGAAACAGAACCCCCGCTGGCCCTCACGCAAGCGGCACTCGCGCGGGCACAGGTCACACTCGACGCGCCCGTCGTCCAGGGTGCGCCAGTACCGGGCCACGTAACTCATCGCGCCTCCTCCTTCCACTTGGTGACCGTGTACCGCGACAGCCGGACGCCCGCGCCCCACCAGGTCGCAGGCAGGCCGGCCTTGCGCTTGAGGTGCGCGAGGAACGTGGCCGGGTCGGGCAGTTCGTCCCAGACCTGCGGAAGGAACGTGCCCCGACGCCCGGACGCCTCCAGCACCACGCCGTCCACCCCCGGTCGGAGCTGGGCGACGGCGTCCGCCTCGTCGGTGAACGACATCGGCTCCGGCGTGGTCAGCAGGGAGACCTCGACCCGCGTGCGGGCGAGTTCGTCGGCGTCCAGCGGCGGGAACCGGGGGTCGTCGAACGCCGCGGCCCGCGCGTTGGCCCGGACGTCGGTCCGGAGCGGACGCCACGCCTCCAGGGAGCCGATGCAGCCACGCAGGCGTCCGGACTGGGTCAGGGTGACGAACACCGCGCCCGGCTCGTCGAGCCAGGCCTCGTCCTCGTGGGGCACCCGCTCGGGAGAGCCGTGGCCCAGGCGGGTCTCGATCGCGCGTCGGGCCAGCTGGAGCAGGGTCGGGCCCGCGTGGTCGGGAAGAGCGTGCATGTCGTCACCCCTCGCGTCGTCGCTTCCCATCGTAGGACGCCGACGCGCCGCCGTCTGCTGGCTGATCGACGGCCCTCGGTGACGCGACCACCACAGCGCCCCCAAGCGGGGGGAGCAGTCAGTCGAAGGCGACCGCCGCGTAGCCGACGACGCGGTGCCGGTCGCCGGCGGTGTCGCCGGAGTTGCAGGCGCCCAACAGCCGGGCAGTCAGCCCGTGCCGCTGGGCGGCGACGAGGAGTCCGCTCACGGGGATGCCTCCGCAGGCATCGTGGGTGGAGATCGGGCCGTCCAGCGCCAGGATCGAGGCGACGGTAGCAGCGTCCACCTCCCGGGCCTGGTCGTAGCTCAGGTAGTGCGACAGGTCGGAACTCACCACGACGAGGGTCTCGTCGCCGCCCCACACCAGGTCGAGGACGTCGGCGACCTCGCTTCCCGTCGCGTCCCCCACCGCCAGCGGCACCAGCGTGAAACGGTCGAGCACGCTCTGGAGGAAGGGCACCTGCACCTCCAGGGAGTGCTCGAGGCGGTGGACGTCGGGACTTGTCACCACGTGGTGAAGCCGGTCAAGCTCGCCGGGCGCCTCGAGGGGCACCTGACCCAGCGGAGTCGCGAAGGAGGACGCCCCGGGCAGGGCGAGCCCGCGCACGGGCACCCGGTGACAGGGCCCGAGCAGGACGACACGGGTGATTGTCCGGCGGGCCTGCTCGATGAGTGCGTACGCCAGCGCGGCGGTCGAGCCCGAGTAGACGTAGCCCGCGTGCGGCACGATGACCGCCTTGGGGGCGTCCCCGGCGACCTGGGCGCGGGCGTCCGCGAGGAAAGCATCGATGTCGCGGCGGAGTGTCCCGGGGTCTGCGGGGTAGAACATGCCCGCGACGGCGGGCTGACGGACGTTGTGCACGGTCGGCTCCTCGTGGTCGGTGGGCCTCAGCGGGGCAGGTGGCGGTCGACCCAGATCCGCAGCTGCTCGATCGGGAGCGCGCCCGTCTGCCGGCCGACCTCGCGGCCTTCGGAGAGCAGGACCAGCGTCGGAATGCCCTGAACACCGAACCCGGCCTGCACCTGCGGGCTGTCGTCGACGTTGACCTTGACGAGCTTGAGGCGGCCCGCACGCTCGGTGGCCAGCCTCTCCAGCGCCGGACTGACGCGCAGACAGGGGCCGCACCAGGGCGCCCAGAGGTCGACGAGCACGACGACCTTCTTGCTGGAGGCCACCTGGTCGAAGTCGCGGTCGCCCGCGTTGACGATCCACGGCAGGGGCTGCTTGCACCCGCCACAGCGTGGGAGGCCGTCCGCCACGGACGGGACCCGGTTCTTGGTGCCGCACGAGGGGCACACGACGATGGTGTTCACGAGGTCTCCTTCCTCACCGGCCAGACTAGCCGCAACGCCGGCCGGCAGGGCGGGGCGGACCCGGCAGGCGACCACCGGGCCGTCGAGGCGCGGCTACACGTGCGTGGGGAGACGCCGTTCCACACCGGCGCCGTCCGACCAGCGTCCACCTGTCGTGTGGGCGTTCGCCTGCCGTCCGACCGGCGTCCACCTGTCATGTGGGCGTTCGCCTGCGATGTATCGCAGGTAAACGCACAGACGACAGGTGAAGTCGCGCGTGACGGCGTCCGGAGCGGGAAGCGGACCCGGCGGACGCCGTCCGGAGCAGAAAGCGGACCCGGCCGACGGCGTCCAGGGTGGGAGGATCGCCCCATGAGCCTGCCGCCCTTCGACTTCCCCGTGACGTCGCGCCTCGGCGCCAATCCCTTGGACCCCGTGGGCGACCTGTTCGCGGTGCTCTCGCGCGGGGACATCATCTCGTTCGCGGGCGGCATCCCCGACGGGGAGTTGTTCGAGTTCGAAGACATCCACGCGTCCTTCGATCAGGTCCTCACCCACCACGCCCGTCGGGCGCTCCAGTACGGGTCGACGCGCGGGGAACCGGAGCTCCGCGAGGTCGCGGCACGCATGTTCTCCCGGTACCTCCCGACGACACCCGACCAGGTGCAGGTGACGTCCGGCTCGCAGGAGGGGATCTTCCTCGCCGCCCAGGCCATGCTCTCGCCGGGGGACACCGTGCTGGTGGAGGAGCCCACCTACTTGGCCGCGGTCCAGGCGTTCATGCTCAACGGCGCCCGGATGGTGGGGGTGGCGACCGACGACGACGGAATCATCCCCGAGGCGCTGGAGCGCGCCATCGCGGAGCATGGCCCGAAGTTCATCTACCTGGTCCCGACGTTCCAGAACCCGTCGGGGAAGACGATGCCGCTGAGCCGTCGCCGCGAGGTCGCTGAGATCCTCGTGGCGACGGGGATCGTCCTGCTGGAGGACGACCCCTACGCCGCCCTGCGTTTCGAGGGCGAGGAGGTGCCGCCCATCGCGTCCCTGCGCGGCATGGCCCGCCAGTCGATCCTGCTCAACTCGATGTCGAAGGTCATGGCGCCGGGCTTGCGCGTGGGCTGGCTGCGCGGCGAAGGCAGCATCCTGCACACGCTCGGCATCGCCAAGTCCGCGGTGACGCTGCAGTCGCCGGCGCTCAACCAGCTGGCTGTGGCGCACTACCTCACCCACCACGACCTCGGAGAGCACGTCGCCCGGGTTGTGGCGCGTTACCGCGAGCGTCGGGACGTCATGTACGCCGGACTGCGCGCCCTGCTGCCCGCGACCGCGCACGTGACCCGGCCCACGGGCGGCATGTTCTGCTGGGTGACCTTGCACGACAACACCGATACCGCCGCGCTGCTCCACGTGGCGGTCGAGGAGGGCGTGGCCTTCGTGCCGGGCTGGTCGTTCTACGCCGGGACGCCGGACCGCTCGACGATGCGCCTGTCCTACGTCACGAACACCCCCGACACCATCACCGAAGGGCTGCATCGGCTCGGGGCCGCCATGGGCCTGACCAGCTGACGCCCACGGCGTCCGGCTGGGGGGCGCGCGCTCGCGGCGTCCGGGTGGGGGGCGCGCGCTCCCGGCGTCCGGAAACACCGCCGGTACTTCCGCCGCGCTGGTCAACACCGCCGGTACTGTCATCCACCGCCGGTATAGCGGCGGTCGCTGTGAGTACCGGCGGTGCTGACCGCGCGACCCGAGAACACCGCCGGTACTTCCACCCCCCGCCCCCTCCTCCGCGCGGGGGCTGGCATCGGTGGACGACTCGGGCCAGCATGGGGGGATGAAGCGTCGTGAGAAGTCCCTGATCCTGGCCCCCGTCGCTCTCCTGGCCGGCCTCACGCTGCTGGCGGGGTGCTCCTCCCAGTCGACACCGGCCTCCCCCGGCCCGGCGCCGACCACGGCGTCGGCGTCCGCATCAGTGACCCCGACGGCGTCGGCGTCCGGCACCGTCGCGCTCGACGGCACCGCGTCGGTCTACTTCCTCGTCGACGCGCCCGGCGGCATCAGGCTGGCCCGCGAGACCCGCGGCGTCCCGGCGCAGACTCCGGCTCGCGGCGCCGTTGAGGCCATGATCGCCGGCCCTCAGGATCCCGACTACACCAGCCCCTGGAACCCCGCCACCCGGGTGCTCGGCCTCTCGGAGTCCGGGGGCGTCATCACCGTCGACCTGTCCTCCGACGCCCGGACTGCCAGCATCGGCTCCGAGGGCGCCGCCGCCATGGTCCAACAGCTGATCTACACCGTCACCGAGGCGATGGACGCCTCCGCGTCGGTCCGCCTCCACATCGACGGGGCGCCAGCCGGCGAACTGTGGGGCGTCCTGGAGTGGAGCGACCCGCAACCGCGCGCCGACTGGATGGAGACCCGCCTGTTCGTCGGCATCGACACCCCGACCGAGGGCGCCGGCGTGACCTCTCCGGTCACGGTGTCCGGCGAGGCGGCTGTCTACGAGGCGAACCTGCCGTGGCGCGTCCTGACGATGGACGGTTCCGAGGTGCAGCGCGGCAACACCATGACCGCCGAGGGCCAGACCATGGCGCCGTACTCCTTCGAGATCGACCTCGATCCCGGCGACTACATCATCGAGGACAGCGACACCCGCACCATCACGGTCACGGGCTGATCGCGCGGTCGAGGGTCTCGACAAGCTCGACCGGCGGTCCGGCCCTCACCGCATCACCGCATCACCGCATCAGCGCGTGACGCAGGGCCTCCGCGAGGGTGCCCTGGGCGAACATGAACCCGGTTCCCGCAAGCTTCGACGAGGAGACGCGCTGGTCGGTGTCGATGATCTGGTCGGCGCCCTCGCGTCCGAGCAGCAGCTTCGGACCGAAAGCCGGCGTCGGGACCACCGCCGGCCGGTGCAGCACGCGCCCGAGCGTCTGCGCGAACTCCCCCGCCGTGACCGGACGCGGCGCCACCGCGTTGACCGGGCCCTCGCAGGCGGGCGTGAACAGGGCGTGCACGTAGGCGCGCGCCATGTCGTCCAGCCCGATCCAGCTCATCCAGGCGTCGGGGCGCGTGAGGCGTCCGCCGAGCCCGATCGAGAACAGCGGCACCTGCGGCAGCAGCGCTCCCCCGCCCTCGCTCAGCACGATGCCCGTGCGCAGGAACGTCGCCCGGACGCCGGCGCCCACGGCCGGCCGGGCGGCAGCTTCCCAGTCCCGGACGACGGTGGCCAGGAAGTCGTCGCCCGGCGCGGACTCCTCGGTGAGCAACTCGCCCGGACGCCGCGCGCCGTAGTAGCCGATCCCCGACGCCTGGACCAGCGTCCGCGGGGCCCCCGGGCGGGCAAGCGCCGCGGCCAACGAGCTGGTCGAGGTGAGGCGTGACTCACGGATCAGCCGCTTGTTGTGGTCGTTGAAGCGCCCGGCGATCGAGTGCCCGGCGAGATGGACGACGGCGTCCACGCCCTCGAGCGCGTCGGCGGGGAGCACAGCGGCCGGATCCCAACGCAGTTGGTTCGGACCGTTCGGTTCGCCCCGGACGAGGCGGGTCACCCGATGCCCCCCGGAGGTGAGGAGGGCGAGGAGCTGTCGGCCGATGAGTCCCGTGCCCCCGGAGACGACGACGTGGGCGGGAGCCGCGCCGAGACGCGCGTGGAGGTCGAGGTCGTCGCGCAACTGCCGCTCGCGGAACGTGAACAGCCCGTCAAGCTGCATCTCGACGAGGGCACGGTCGATGCCCCCGGGCACGTTGACGGGCACCTCCCACTCGACGTGGTCGGTCACGACCGTGGATCCGCCCGGGCCATCGGTGAAGCGGTGCTCGTGGCGCCACCGCTTGAAGGGCCCGGAGACCTGCTCATCGACGAACAGCTCGTTCTCGACGAAGTCCGCGTGGCGGACGCGCCAGGTCACCCCCGGCGCCTTCCCGCGCCAGACCATGCCCGCCAGTCCCGCGAGCAGGGGATGGGACAGGCGCAGCACGATCTCCGAGCCGGTCAGGATGCCGTTGGTGGGCCCCGACACCAGCTCGGCCATGCCGGGCGGGCTGAGCCGGGCGAAGGCCCCCGGCCGACGATGCCATGCGAACACCTCGGCGCGAGGGTGGGGGTAGCGGCTGACGTGCTCGAACACGGGCATGATGACTCCTTCGAAGCAGGGTTCACGGCAATTCTGGCAGGCCACGCGAGACCCCGCCCCGGGATTGCGCGGCGGTCCCACCCCCTCTAAGCTATTTCACTAGATTGAATATTTCAACGGAGGAAAAGTTTAGGATGATCGCAGAGGCACGCAGGGAGTGGACGTCCGAGCCACTCCACGAGGCGACGCGGTTGCTGCGCCAGCTCATGCTCATGCGCATCGAACTGGAGCGGGTCCAGTCCGCGCGGCTGGGGACCAACCCCACCGGCTACCGGCTCCTGGGCGCGCTGCTCGGTCAGGGCCCGCTGACCCCCACCGAGATCGCCCGGCACCTCGACCTGGCCCCGTCAGCCACGAGCAACGCCATCGAGCGGCTGGAGGCGGCCGGCCTCGTCGAACGCGCGCGCGACACGGCCGACCGCCGCCGCGTCGTCGTGCGCACGACGCCCCGGGCCGAGCACCTCGCCACGGACCTGCTCGTGCCCTTGTTCGAGCACGCCGACCGCGTCGCCCGCGAACTGCCTCCACCGGATCAACTGGCTGTGGTCGACTACCTGCGCTCCACCGTCGAGGCGGTGCAGGATCAACTGCACCGGCTCGACGACACCCAGGAAGGACCCCGCCCGTGACCCTGCGTGAAACCCACTCCCCCCTCCTGGCGGAGCGTCCAGACCTCCGCTCGGCAGCCGACGTGCTCGTCGACCGGGTCCGCGTCGCCCCGGACCACGTCGCCTTCCTGCGTCTGGACGGCGCCGAGCCCGCCGAGGTGACGACGGCCGCCTTCGACGCCGAGGTGCGCGCGGTGGCGAAAGGGCTCGTCGCCTCGGGCGTCCAGCCCGGCGACCGTGTCGCGGTCATGGCGCCCACCCGCTACGAGTGGGCCGTCGTCGACTTCGCCACCTGGTACGCAGGCGGCGTCGTGGTGCCGGTGTATGAGACCTCCGCGCTCGAGCAGGCGACCTTCATCCTCGACAGGACGCGGCCCGTCCTGGCCATCGCCGCCAGCGAGGAGCACGGCGCCACGCTGGCGGACGCAGCCCGCTCCCTGGTCCACGACCTCCCGCTGTTCACGATGGACCCCGGCCCGCGCGACCTGACGGCCCTGCGCGCCGCGGGCCTCGCGGTGCCCGACGACGAGATCGAGCGCCGGCGCAGTCTGGCGGGCCCGGACGACCTCGCCACGATCGTCTTCACCTCCGGGACGACCGGGGGGCTCAAGGGTGTCCTCATCACGCACGGCAACATGGTCGGTGAGGCGCTCCAGGTCCAGGCCGGGTTCTCCGAGGTGGTGCACGACCGCGCGACGACGGTGATCATCCTGCCTCTGGCCCACATCCTCGCTCGCGGGCTCCAGATGGTGTCGGTCCTGGCGGGAATGCGCATCTCCCACCAGGGCAACCCGCGTGAGGCCGTTGCCAGCCTCGCGCGCGTCCAGCCGACGTTCATGGTCGTCGTGCCCCGCGTGCTCGACAAGATCCGGTCGGCCCTGCGCGCCAAAGCCGCGGACAAGCACCTGGGTTTGCTGTTCAAGCAGGCAGAGCACACGGCGATGGCGTGGGCGTCCCACCTCGAGGCGCAGGCGGACAACCCGTCGGTGCGACCCTCGCCGGGACTGCGGGCGCGGCGGGCGCTCTTCGACATCCTGTTCTACCGGCGCGTCCGGGCCCTCCTCGGCGGCCGGATGGAGTACCTGCTGTCGGGCGCCGCGCCGCTGGAGCGCAGCCTCTCGTTGCTCTTCACCGGGATGGGCATCCCCGTCATCGAGGGCTACGGCCTCACGGAGACCACCGCCCCCGTCACGGGCCTGCGGCCCGGCGACCTCAGGGCCGGAAGCGTGGGGGTGCCGATCCCGGGCGCGACCGTGCGCATCTCCGACGACAGTGAAGTGCTCGTCAAGGGGGTCGGCGTCACCAGGGGCTACCTCGACCCCGCCGACGACGCGGACGCCTTCGTGGACGGCTTCCTGCGCACGGGCGACCTCGGCTCACTGGACGATCGCGGACGGCTGACGCTCCACGGCCGCTCGAAGAACCTCATCGTCACCGCGTCCGGCAAGAACGTGGCACCTGACCCGTGGGAGTCCCGCGTCGCGACCGACCCGCTCGTGAGCGCAGCCGTCTTGGTCGGCGAGGGACGGCCCTACCTGGGCGCGCTCATCCTCATCGACCCCGAGGAGGCGTCCGCCTGGGCCGCCCGACGCCGGATCCCGACTCTGACCGAACTGCTCGCACGGCTGCGCTCGGCCCTCACCCCAGAGGGGGTCGAGGTGACCGACGAGGCGCTGCTCGCACACATCGGCCGCACGGTCGCGCGCGCCAACGCGGCGGTCTCCAAGGCCGAGCAGGTGCGGCGCTTCAAGGTGCTCCTGGCCGACACGACCGATCGTTTCGGCACGTTCACCCCCACCCTGAAGCTGAAGCGAGAGCCCTTCCTGGCGGCCGCGGCCGTCCACGAGCGGAGCCTGTACGAGGAGGCAGTGTGATGACCCTCACCCCGACGCGCTCCCCCGCCGCCCGTTGGGCGACCGCCTACCTGCTCGCCGCCCTGGTGTTCGGGGTGCTGGACGCCGTGTGGCTCGGCGTCGTGGCCAGCCGGCTCTACTCCAGCCAGTTGGGTCACCTCCTGGCGCCCACGCCCGACTTCGCCGCAGCCGGGGTCTTCTACGTCCTCTACGTCGCGGGGCTGCTCCACTTCGCACTCCGCCCGCTGGACGCCGAACTCCCGACAGGCGTCCGGGTGCGGGACGCCGCCCTGTTCGGGCTGGTCACCTACGCGACCTGGAGCCTCACGTCACGAGCCGTCTTCCGCGACTTCCCCGTGCTCGTCGTGGCGGCCGACCTGACCTGGGGAGTCTTCGCCTGCTCGGTGACGACCCTCGTCACCGTGGGGCTGCTGCGGCGCCTGGGTCGTCTCTGAGGGACGTTTCCGCACGGTCGCGACGAGCGCCTCCAGGAACGGCACCTGGCCGGGGACCAGCTTCACCTCGGCGTCCGGCAACAGGAACCACTCCGCCCGGTCCACCTCCGGGAAACTCACCACCCGCCCGCTGTGCGGGGGCCAGACCAGCGTGAACGTGCCGCTGCGGACGAACGCCAGTCCCGGATCGGACCTGACGGCGAACACACGCACCACCTTCCCCGGCCGGGTGTGGACCTCCCCCAGGTCGAGCAGGCTCCCCACGGGCGGCTGGACGCCGACTTCCTCGGCGAACTCGCGCCGGGCGGCGTCCGCAGGCTCCTCGACGCCCGGCACGTAGAGCCCCTTGGCGATCGACCAGGCCCCTTCGTCGCGACGGGCCCACAGGGGGCCGCCCATGTGCACGAGGAAGACCACGAGCCTGCCGTCGCGCCAGGCGTACGGCAGGAGTCCGGCGCTGTACTCCATCAGGGCCTCCTCTGGGTCATAGGCCCATGGTGGACGGATCGGCGCCACTGCGCCACAGTGTCCTCATGAGCGAGGAGCAGCAGGAGAGTCCGCCCACCGACACCAAGGAGCAGATGAAGGCTGCTCTCGACGCCAAGAAGGCGGCCCACCACATGAACGCCGCTGGCGCCGAGGGCCGCGGCAAGGCGAGCGGGCCTCAGGCCCAGCACGCCGGCAAGCGGCAGTTCCGTCGCAAGGCCGGGGGCTAGGCGGACGCTTCCGGCACCACTCCCCAGCCCATCAGGTGGGGACTGGTGTCTCGCACCGGCTCGTGCGCCTCGAGGGCCCGCGCGGCGACCAGCGCGGCGTCCCTGACATCATCGCCGACCTCCCGCGCCAGTTCGAGGGCGACCCCGAGTGGCCCCTCGATGCCGACCACCTCAACGGCCGCGAGTCCGGCCGCGCGCAACTCGTCCGACAGCTCGGCGCTGGTGTGGAAGTGCCCGCCCGGGAACCCGCGCCCACGGTTGACCCAACGCCCGTGTTCCACCACGTCAACGAGCTCGCGGCTCGTCATCCTCGCCCCCGCGACGAGGGTGCCGGCGGCCAGGAGGCTGAATCTCGAGATTCCTGCCGCGAAGACCCACCCGC
>CAZZGU010000079.1:0-3248 GCA_964653755.1 uncultured Nigerium sp.
GAGATCGATGGCCAACGCGTTGACCACTGGCCGGTGCTCATGGACGACCTGAGTCGCGCCAAGCCGATCTACGAGTACCTGGACGGCTGGAGCGAGGACATCTCGAAGTGCCGCACCTTCGAGGAGTTCCCGGCCACCACGCAGGCCTACGTCCGGCGGCTGGAGGAGCTCGTCCGGTGCCGCATCTCCGGGATCGGCGTCGGTCCCGGCCGCGAGGAGGTCGTGATGATCCACGACCTCATCGACTGAGGCTTCCGGCGCGGGTCACCGCCGCGACGGGCCTGGTGAGGCCGGCCCTGTCGCCCCGCTAGGCTGACCGGGTGGCTCCAGACTTGACCGTCCTCGTCGTCGGCTCCGGGGGGCGCGAGCACGCCCTCGCCCTGGCCCTTCGCCGGGACCCCTCCGTGGTGGCCCTCCACTGCGCACCCGGCAACCCCGGCACCGCGTCCATCGCGACGAACCATCCCGTCGACCCCGAGGACGGGGCTGCCGTGGCTGCCCTGGCTCGCGCGGTCGGCGCCAGTCTCGTGATCGTCGGCCCGGAGGCTCCCCTCGTTGCGGGCGTGGCGGACGCCGTGCGCGCGGCCGGGATCGCGTGCTTCGGCCCGTCCGCGGAGGCCGCCCGGATCGAGGGCAGCAAGCAGTTCGCCAAGGACGTCATGAACGCCGCCGGGGTGCCCACCGCGGCGTCCCGGTACTGCGCCACGCTGGACGAGGCGCGCACGGCGTTGGTCGAATTCGGGCCCCCCTACGTGGTCAAGGCCAACGGACTGGCCGCGGGCAAGGGGGTCATCGTGACCCCCGACTTCGAGGCGGCGCTCGAGCATGCGGCGGCGTCCCTGCCTCTGGTGGTGGAGGAGTTCCTCGACGGCCCCGAGGTGTCGCTGTTCGCGATCACCGACGGGGTGACCGCCCTGGCGCTCCAGCCCGCCCAGGACTTCAAACGGGTCGGCGACGGCGACACCGGCCCCAACACCGGCGGCATGGGCGCTTACACGCCGCTGCCCTGGGCGCCGGCCGGGCTCGTCGACGAGGTGATGGCGAAGGTCATTCAGCCGACCGTCGACGAGATGGCCCGTCGCGGCACGCCCTTCAGCGGGCTGTTGTACGCGGGGCTCGCGCTGACCTCCCGCGGGCTGCGCGTGGTCGAGTTCAACTGCCGCTTCGGGGATCCCGAGACCCAGGCCGTCCTGGCGATGCTCGACAGCCCACTCGGGCACGTGCTGTTCGCGGCGGCGTCCGGGACCCTGGCCGAGGTCGGCCAGCTCGCGTGGAAGCCGGGCTCGGCCCTGATCGTCGTGATGGCCGCGCGCGGGTACCCCGGGACCCCCGAGAAGGGCGGCCCGATTTCCGGGCCGCGGCTCTTCGCGTCCGACGACAACGTGCACATCGTTCACGCCGGCACCGCACTGGACGCCGAGGGTCGCCTCGTCGCCGCCGGCGGTCGCGTGCTCGGCGTGGTCGCCCAGGCTGCATCGCTGGCCGAGGCGCGGCGCGATGCTTATGCCGCCGTGGACGCCCTCGACTTCCCGTCCGGCTTCTGCCGCCGGGACATCGCACTGAAGGCTGAACGAGGGGAGATCCACCCGTGACCGTTCCGAATGTGCTCGCGACGCGTTACGCCTCGCCGCTCATGCGCGAGGTGTGGAGTCCCGAGAGCAAGATCCTCGCCGAGCGTGAGCTGTGGCTGGCCGTCCTCGCCGCGCAGCGCGACCTCGGAGTCGACTTCGGCGGCGACGACCCGGACGCCGTGCTGGCCGATTATCGGCGAGTACTGGACTACGTGGACCTCGACTCCATCGCCGCCCGCGAACGCGTGACGCGCCACGACGTGAAGGCCCGCATCGAGGAATTCAACGAGTTGGCGGGCCGGGAGCACATCCACAAGGGGATGACCTCCCGGGACCTCACCGAGAACGTCGAGCAGTTCCAGGTGCTCGCCGGCCTGCAGCTCGTGCGCGAGCGCGTGGTGAGCGTCCTGGTGGCGCTGGCGCGGCTGGCGGTGCAGTACCGCGACCAGCCGATCGCCGGGCGGTCCCACAACGTGGCTGCCCAGATGACGACGCTGGGCAAGCGGTTCGCGACCGCCATCGACGAGTTGTTGGTCGCCTACGAGCGGGTCGACGAGCTGATCGCGCGCTACCCGGCCCGGGGCATCAAGGGGCCGGTCGGCACCGCCCAGGACATGCTCGACCTGCTCGGCGGGGACGCTGACCGGCTCGCCGAACTCGAGAAGAGGGTGGCGTCCCACCTGGGGTTTGGGCGGGTGCTGACGTCGACAGGCCAGGTCTACCCACGGTCGTTGGACTTCGACGTGCTGGCGGCGCTGGTGCAGGTGGCGGCGGCGCCGAGCAACGTGGCGACGTCGATCCGGCTGATGGCGGGCGCGGAGTTGGTGACGGAGGGGTTCAAGGAGGGCCAGGTCGGGTCGTCCGCGATGCCGCACAAGATGAACACGCGGTCGTGCGAGCGGGTGAACGGGCTTGCCGTGGTGCTGCGGGGGTACCTGTCGATGGTCGGCGAACTCGCCGGGGACCAGTGGAACGAGGGCGACGTGTCGTGCTCGGTCGTGCGACGGGTCGCGCTGCCGGACGCGTTCTACACCCTTGACGGCCTCTTCGAGACGTTCCTGACGGTGTTGGGGGAGTTCGGGGCGTTCCCTGCCGTGATCGAGGCCGAACTGCAGCGCTACCTGCCGTTCCTGACCACGACGAAAGTGCTCATGGCGGCCGTCCGGCACGGCGTCGGCCGGGAGGCCGCGCACGAGGCGATCAAGGAACACGCGGTCGCCGTGGCTCTGGAGATGCGCCGCAGCGGGCGTCGGGACAACGACCTGCTCGACCGGCTGGCCGCCGACCCGCGCCTGGGCGTCGACCGGGCCGCGCTGGATGCCGCGGTTGCCAACCCGATCGAGCTCACGGGCTCGGCTGCGGCACAGGTGCATGCGCTGGTGGAACGGGTCCGGGAACTGGCGGTGAAGCACCCCGACGGCGCCTCCTACGCGCCCGGGGACGTGCTGTAGCCCTCGACGCCGTTGCCGGTGGGTCCCTTGCGGTCCTGTGCGGTGTGGTGTGGTGTGGTGCGGTGCAGTGCGGTGCAGTGCGGTTCCCTGCCCGGTCGCCTGCCCGGTCGCCTGCCCGGTCGCTTGCCCGGACCGCGACACGCACACTCCTGACATCTGCGTTGGGTCTTGACCCAACGCGATTGTCAGGAATGTGCGTGTCGAGCACCCAGCCGCCGTCGAGCAC
>CAZZGU010000079.1:3348-10539 GCA_964653755.1 uncultured Nigerium sp.
CCAGCCGCCGTCGGACGCCCAGCCGCCGTCGGACGCCCAGCCGCCGTCGGACGCCCAGCCGCCGTCGGACGCCGAGGACGGTTCAGGCCCGGCCGGCGCGTTGGGCTCGAGCCAGGCGGACGTGGTCGTACAGCGTCCGCAGAATCGTCACCGGGTAGTCCAGTTGGGGCCACATCACACGCATGAACCCGTAGCCGAGCGAGCGGATGAAGTCCTCCCGGACCTTCTCCGCCACCAGCGCTGACCGGCCCTCCGCGCCGGCGTACTTCACCGCCCCGTCGAACTCCACGACGACCAGGCCCGCCACCAGGAGATCGACCACGTAGCCCGCGCCCGGCCCTCCCACGTTCACCTGCACGTCGAACGGCCAGGGCGAGTCCGCGATGATGGCCCGCAGCCGTGACTCGCCGGGAGACTCGGCGCGTCCGTCGGCCAGTTCGAGGGCGCGCCGGGCACTCGCCACGCCGCGCCGCAGGCGTCCGGAACTGACGATCTGCGCGACGTCATCGGTCCGGCACAGCCCGGTCGCGAGTGCGTTGTCGAGCGACACGAGTCCCGCGGTCACGCCGAACCGTGCCGCAACCTGCGCCAGGGCGAGGGGGACGCCGACGGTGCGGCAGCCGTCGACGCAGGTGCTTGCATCGCCGTCGCGCAGGACGTGTCGGTGTCGACCTCGACGGGCCCGGCTGCCGGGGCGTCCCTCGATCAGGTGCACCTGGGACCACGGCACCCCGAACAGCGCCACGCCGTGCAGAGCCAGGGCCGAGTGGTGGCTGGCCAGGGCGAATGGGTCCGCACCCAGGAGTGCTCGCGAGAGGAGTGCGTGCGCCTGCCCCGGTGTACGTTCTTCGGCGGTGAGGTAGATGCCGCGGGAGGGGTGCTGCAGTCGGCCCTGGGCGGTGAGGCGTCCAAGAGTGTGCTCGTGACCGCCCAATGCGCGGGCCTGCGCCGCGGTGATGTAGCCCTGCCGATGGGCCAGTTCAAGGATCTCTTCCATGCCTGCCACGTTGGGAGATCGCGTCCTCGATGGGGCACGGGAAGCGGGTCTGTGGACCGCGCCGGCCGTCTGTCCACAGGGGCAGGTTCGCGTTGATGGGTGGGCTCGCTCGTGGAGCCGCGACACGCAGTCTCGTGACAAGCGCGCCTGTTCCGGATCCGACGCGACTGTCAGGAGTGTGAGTGTCACGCTCGCCATCCGCCCCGGCTCGCTCGTGGAGCCACGACACGCAGTCTCGTGACAAACGCGCCTGTTCCGGATCCGACGCGATTGTCAGGAGTGTGAGTGTCGCGCCGGCCCTGTGCCCGCGCCGACCCTGCGCTCGCGCCGGCCCTGCGCCCGCGCCCCCAACCCCACGGACCGGGGGTACGCTCGCACCGTGACGGATCCCTTCGGCCTCGACCTGCCCCTCGTCCACGCTGGCAAGGTGCGCCGGCTCTACGCCCTGCCGGACGCGGAACCCGTCGACGGTCGCGGGCCGGGCCGGCTCCTCATGGTCGCCACGGACGCCATCAGCGCGTTCGACCACGTGCTGAGTACGCCGATCCCCGACAAGGGGGCGATCCTCACGCAGCTCAGCCTGTGGTGGTTCGACCGGCTCGGCGTCGAGCACCACGTGGTCTCCACCGATGTCCCGGACGCCGTGCGTGGCCGCGCCGTCGTCACCGAGCGCCTGGACATGGTCCCCGTGGAGTGCGTCGCGCGCGGCTACCTGACGGGCTCGGGCTGGGCCGAGTACCGGGCGTCCGGCACGGTCTGCGGCATCGCGCTCCCGGACGGCCTCGTCGACGGATCCCGCCTGCCCGAGCCGATCTTCACGCCCGCGATCAAGGCGCCGCTCGGCGAGCACGACGAGAACGTCGACTTCGCGACCGTCGTCGCGCTCCACGGGGAGTCCCTCGCCGTGGCCCTGCGCGACACGACGATCGCCCTCTACCGGCGCGCCGAGTCGATCGCCCACGAGCGCGGCATCATCCTGGCCGACACCAAGTTCGAGTTCGGACGCCGCCCCGACGGCACCCTCGTGCTCGCCGACGAGGTCCTGACCCCTGACTCCTCCCGCTTCTGGGACGCCGCCCAGTACTCCCCGGGAGAGTCCCTGCCCAGCTTCGACAAGCAGTACGTCCGCGACTGGCTCAGCAACGAATCCGGCTGGGACCGCGCCTCCGACGCCCCCGCCCCGCCGCTGCCACCCGAGGTCGTGACGGCCACGCGCGCCCGGTACGGCGAGGCCTTCGAGCGGCTGACCGGACGGCCGTTCGTCCCGGCCCCGGCGGCGTCCGCTAGGATCCCGGCCATGGCGCGAGTGATCGTTGACGTGATGCCGAAGCCCGAGATCCTCGATCCGCAGGGCAAAGCGGTGACCGGGGCGCTGCGGAGGCTCGGGTTCGAGGGGCTGACCGTCCGCCAGGGCAAGAGGTTCGAGGTCACCATCGACGGGGAGATCACCGACGAACGCCTTGCCCAGGTGCGTGAAGCTGCCGAGAAACTGCTTGCCAACACGGTGATCGAGTCGTTCGACGTCCGGGTAGAACCGTGACACCGCGCATCGGGGTCGTCACCTTCCCCGGCTCCCTCGATGACGAGGACGCCCTGCGGGCCGTCCGCCTGTCGGGTGCCGAGGCCGTCCCGCTCTGGCACGCCTCCCATGACCTCGAAGGCGTGGACGCGGTCGTCCTGCCGGGCGGCTTCTCCTACGGTGACTACCTGCGGTGCGGCGCGATCGCCCGGTTCTCCCCGATCATGACCGAGGTCATCGCGGCGGCCGAGGACGGCCTGCCGGTGCTCGGCATCTGCAACGGCTTCCAGGTCCTCTGCGAGTCGCACCTGCTGCCGGGCGCGCTCATGCGCAACGACCGCCGCACCTTCGTGTGCCGCGACCAGCGCCTGCGCGTCGAGACCAACGACACGGTCTGGACGTGCGACTTCACCCCCGGCGAGGAGATCACGATCGTCCTCAAGAACGGGGAGGGCTGCTTCATGGCCGACGCCGACACGCTGCGGATGCTCGAGGAGGAGAACCGGGTCGTCTTCCGGTACCTCGACGTGAACCCGAACGGATCGCTGAACGACATCGCGGGCATCACCAACGCCAGGGGCAACGTCGTCGGCCTCATGCCGCACCCGGAGCACAACGTGGATCCGGTGCTGAGCCCCAGCACGGACGGTCGCAAGTTCTTCTCCAGCGTCCTGACGTACCTCGCCGCGCTGGTCCGCTGAGGGGCGCAGCGCGAGCAACGTGCTCCCGGCTCGTAACGCGGGCCCTCGGCGGACGTAACGCGGGCCCTCGGCGGACGTAACGCGGGCCCTCGGCGGACGTAACGCGGGCCCTCGGCGAACGTCAGCCGCGGGTGGCGAAGGAGACCCCCGAGTAGAGCGGGTGCTCCACGGGCAGGGTGAGGAGCGCCTCAGTCCCGTCCAGGGTCGTGGCTGCGGGCTCGGTCAGGGCGAACTCGGGCCACTGCAGGGCCATGAAGTCGGTGAACCGCGTCAGCACCCGTCCGTTGTCGAACACCCGGCCGATCGCGGCCACGCGTGGCGCCTGCGGACCGTTGAGCCCGACGCGCCGCAGGCCCGCCTGAACCGCCTCGGCCAGGTGGGCGGCCGCCTTGTCCAGGATGTTCGCCGCGACACGGTCGGTGGCGGCCAGCTCCTCGACATGGGTCGCGAAGGACGCGATGCGCGTCACCCGGTTGGGGTCGGACTGCAGGTCGGCGTACGCCCACTCGATGTCGCTGAATTCGGACCGCATCCGGTCGGTGAGGGCGGTCATCTGCCGGCGACCGTCATGTCCGCGCAGCGCGGCCTCCAGGGCGGTGCGCCCGATCCAGTAGGCCGAGCCGGCGTCCCCGAGGAGATACCCCCAGCCGTCGACGCGGGCCGTCTCGGTGGCACCCACCGCGCGGCAGATCGTGCCGGTGCCCGCGAAGATCACCGCGCCGGTCCTCGTCCCGAGGGCCCCGAGGTAGCTCGTGACGGAGTCGTGCGCCAGCGCCACCTCATGGATGCCGAGGGGCGCGAGGGTGCGCAGGAGATCGTGGGCAGTCTCGCGGGTCAGCCCGCTGGACCCCAGCACGACCGTCCCGGGGGCGTCCGCCGGACCGGCCGCCTCGACGAGGCGGGCCACGAACGCAGCCCACTGCGGCGCGAGCGGCTGGCTGGTGATGACCCCGGGCAAGGTCTGTTCGACCGTGTCTCCCAGTTCCGTCCGCATCCGCGCGTGCGAGACGCTCTGTCCGGCGTGGATCGCGATGTAGGACTGCGAATGCATCCGACCTCCCCCGAGGACCGGCCCCCCACGGGGGCGATTGCACGTCACTGTAGCGGCGGGCCCCGACAACCGGCAGGGGGGGAGCCGTCCGCAGGGGAGCCGACGGTGTGGGCGCGGTGGGCGGCGCCCCCGTGGCAGGGCCCGTCACGGTAGCGTTGGGCCCGTGGTCGACACCGTTGAGAATGCCCGGAACACCCCGGACGTCGAGCAGCCCTGGGCGGCGTTGGGTCTGAAGGGGGACGAGTATGCACGCATTCGCGCGATCCTCGGACGCCGCCCCACCAGTTGCGAACTGGCCATGTACTCGGTCATGTGGTCGGAGCACTGCTCGTACAAGTCCTCGAAGGTGCACCTGCGCCGGTTCGGCGCCCTCAGCAAGGAGACTCCGCGCGGACCCCTGCTGGCCGGGATCGGCGAGCAGGCCGGCGTCGTCGACGTCGGCAACGACTGGGCGGTCACCTTCAAGATCGAGTCCCACAACCACCCGTCCTACGTGGAGCCCTACCAGGGCGCAGCCACGGGGATCGGCGGCATCGTCCGCGACATCCTCGCCATGGGCGCTCGCCCGATCGCGGTGATGGACCCGCTGCGCTTCGGGCCCCTGGACGCCCCCGACACCGCGCGTGTCCTGCCGGGCGTGGTGGCCGGCATCGGTGGCTACGGAAACTGCCTCGGCCTGCCGAACGTCGGCGGCGAGGTCGTCTTCGACCGCACCTACTACGGCAACCCGCTGGTCAACGCGCTGTGCGTCGGCGTCCTGCGCCACGACGCCATGCAGACGAACCGCGCGACCGGGCTCGGCAACCGCGTGATCATGTTCGGCTCGGCCACCGGAGGCGACGGCATCGGCGGCGCCTCGATCCTGGCCTCGGAGACCTTCGACGCCGACGGCCCCGCCAAGCGGCCCAGCGTGCAGGTGGGCGACCCCTTCATGGAGAAGCTCCTCATCGAGTGCAGTCTCGAGCTGTTCGACGCGGGCGTCATCGTGGGGATCCAGGACTTCGGTGCCGCAGGTATCTCGTGCGCGACCTCCGAGATGGCCAGCGCGGGCGATGGCGGCATGTACGTCGACCTCGACAAGGTGGTCCTGCGGGACCCGACGCTGTCGCCGGAGGAGATCCTCATGAGCGAGAGCCAGGAACGCATGATGGCCGTCGTACGGCCCGCCGACGTCGACGCCTTCATGGCCATCTGCGCCAAGTGGGACGTGCTGGCCACCGACATCGGCGAGGTGATCGAGGGCGACCGGCTGCTCATCGACTACCGCGGCCACCGCGTCGTCGACGTCGACCCGCGCACGGTCGCCGACGACGGGCCCGTGTACAACCGGCCGCTCGCGCGCCCGGCCTGGATCGACGAGCTGAACGCCCGGGGCGCCGAGGAGCTGCCGCGCGCAGCGTCCGGGGAAGAACTCGGTGAGCAGATCCTGCGGCTCGTGGGCTCGCCCAACCTGTGCGACAAGAGCTGGATCACCGACCAGTACGACCGTTATGTGCGCGGGAACACCGCGCTCGCCCAGCCGGAGGACTCCGGCATGCTCCGCATCGACGAGGAGACCGGACTCGGGATCGCGCTCGCGACCGACAACAACCCGCGCTTCTGCCTCTTGAACCCCTACCTGGGTGCGCAATTGGCCTTGTCAGAGAGCTACCGCAACGTGGCCACGTCGGGCGCCGAGCCGGTGGCGATCACCGATTGCCTCAACTTCGGCTCCCCCGAGGACCCTGACGTCATGTGGCAGTTCCAGGAGGCGATCATGGGCCTCGTGGACGGCTGCCGCGAACTCGGCACCCCCGTCACCGGCGGCAACGTGAGCTTCTACAACCAGACCGACGGCGTGAACATCCACCCCACTCCGGTCGTCGGCATGCTCGGCGTGATCGACGATGTCGCCGACCGGACGCCGCTGGGCTTCGCCTACCCCGGGGACGCCGTCGTGCTCCTCGGGACGACGAAGGTCGAGCTGTCGGGATCGTCCTGGGCCGACGTGATCCATGACCACCTGGGCGGGTTGCCCCCGCTGCCCGACTTCGCCGCAGAGAAGGCCCTCGCGCGGGTGCTGATCGAGGCGTCCCGCCGGCGCCTGCTGGCGTCCGCGCACGACCTCGCGGACGGTGGCCTGGCGCAGGCCCTCGTCGAGTGCTGCCTGCGCACCGGGAACGGGGTGTCGCTCACCCTGCCCGAGGGCGATCCGACGGTCCAGCTGTTCTCGGAGTCGCCCGCCCGCGCGCTCGTGTCGCTGCCGGCGGCCAGCTACCCGGCCTTCGCCGACCTGTGCGCCCACCAAGGCGTTCCGCTGACGAGGCTGGGCGAGGTGACCTCCGGCGGCGAACTGGAGGTGCTCGGCCAGTTCAGCCTGCCCCTGGACGTCGTGCGTGCCCGGTGGGAGGCCCCGATTCGCGGGGCCATGGCCGGACACTGAACGGAAGGGCAGGCGAACGTGACGAGCAGCGTCCACGACCCCCGGCGTCCGCACCGGCCACCGCAGGTGACCCGATGACGGGGCCGACGAGGTACGACCCCGAGGGCGACCCGAAGCCGAACGAGGAGTGCGGCGTCTTCGGCGTGTGGGCGCCCGGCGAGGAGGTCGCGAAGCTCACGTACTTCGGGCTGTTCGCGCTCCAGCATCGCGGGCAGGAGTCGGCTGGCATCGCGGTCAGCGACGGCACGCGCGTCATGGTCTTCAAGGACATGGGGTTGGTCTCGCAGGTCTTCGACGAGCCGACGCTGAACTCCCTGACCGGGCACCTCGCGATCGGGCACACGCGCTACTCGACGTCCGGCGCGTCCGTCTGGATGAACGCCCAGCCCACCTATCGTGCCTTCCGCGACGGCGGCCTCGCGCTCGCCCACAACGGCAACCTCACCAACAGCGCCGAGCTGGAGGCGTGGCTCCGCGAGCGGGACGAGTCGGCGGAGGTCG
>CAZZGU010000080.1:0-10494 GCA_964653755.1 uncultured Nigerium sp.
CACCGAGATCGGCTACACGCCGGTCGCCGCACTCAGCAGCGGGAAGGTCGAGGCCCTCATCGGGTTCGCCAACAACGACCAGGTCCAGTTCGGCGTGGCCGGCATCCCGACGCGGACGATCCCCCTCACCACGGGCCCGGTTCCCATGGTGAGCACCGTGCTCGTCACGACGCAGGGGTTCCTCGACCAGCATCCCGACACAGCCCGGGCGGTGGCGGACGCCGTCGTCGCCGGCATCGACCGCACGGTCAAGGAGCCCGCGACCGCGGTGACGATCGCCGAGGACTACATCCCCAACCTCGCCCAGTCGGGCGGCGCGTCATCGGCGGCGGCCACGCTGGAGGCGACGATCCCGCTCTGGAAGCTCGCCGACGGAACCGTGAGCGGGAAGCTTGACCCCGAGGCGTGGCAGGCGATGAGCGCGTTCATGCACACCCAGGGCATCACCGCCACGGTCGTCGACCCGGCGACCGCGATGTCGAACGAGTTCGTGTCGGCCTGACGACGCCTACAACCCGCGCAGGAAGTCGGGGTCGTCGTCGGGAGCCAGCGGGGGGCGCCCCCGGCCCCGCGCGGTCGGGCGCGTGGGCCGTCCGAGAAGGAACCAGGCGAGCGCACCGACCCCCGGGAGCGCGATGACGGCGGCCACCCAGAGCCACCGCGGCATCAGGCGGATCCGGTTGCCGTCGGCCTGGGCGACCTCAACCATCGCGTACACGATCAACGCGATGAGGAGAACGATGGCGAGGACGCGAGGCATGCCTCCAATCTACCTCAGGGCTTGGTGCGTGCCCCCCCGCGTGTGGCTCCGCCGAGGGCGGGCGCCCGGATGAGAGGATCGACACCGGCGGCAGGGCGCCGACAGGGAGACAGGGGAGCAGCGCGTGGCGACGGTGGCGGACTGGATCGAGGGTGCGCGGCTGCGTACCCTTCCGGCGGCCGGGGCATCGGTGGTCGCCGGCAGCGCCATCGCCCTCCACCACGACGCGTTCTCCCTGGTCCGGGCCGGGCTCGCGCTGATCGTGGCGCTGGCCCTGCAGGTCGGGGTGAACTTCGCGAACGACTACTCCGACGGCATCCGGGGCACCGACGATGATCGCGTCGGCCCCAGGCGCCTGGTGGCGTCCGGGGCGGCCCCACCGCGGACCGTCAAGCTCGCCGCCTTCGCCTGCTTCGGTCTCGCCTCGGTCGCCGGGGGCGTCCTCGTCTGGATTTCCGGGCAGTGGTGGATGCTGGCCGTGGGTGTTCTGAGCATCCTGGCCGCCTGGTACTACACCGGCGGACGCCGTCCCTACGGGTACGCGGGGCTGGGGGAGCTGTTCGTGTTCGTCTTCTTCGGGCCGGTTGCCGTCGGCGGGACGACCCTGGTGCAACTGGGCCGCGTGCCCGAGTCGGCGTGGTGGGCGGGCCTCTCGATGGGCGCGCTGATCAGCGCAATCCTCGTGGCCAACAACCAGCGTGACCTCCCGCGCGACCGGACCGCCGGGAAGCGGACGCTGTCGGTCCGTCTCGGCGACCGGTGGTCGCGGTGGCTCTACGTCGCGCTCGTCGGAGTGGGGATCTTCGGGGTTGTTCAGGTGGCCCTCACGACCAGCCTGTGGGCCCTGCTGGGGCTGGCGATGGTCGTCCTGTTCCTCGGGCCGGTCCGGCTCATGCTCGGCGGCGCGGTGGGGATGCAGCTGGTCACCGTGCTCAAGCTGACCGGGATGGCGACGCTGACGGGAGCCGTGGGGATGTTCGTGGGACTGGGGATCGCATGACGCAGCAGCAACTCGCAGCACGAGCCGCCGGACAGCGTCTCCAGGGTCCGTTCGCGCTGTTCGCGTGGGCCGTCACCGTGGCCTGGCTGGGACTCGCGGCCGCCGTTCTGGTCGTCCTCCCGCCGCCGGCGCACGTCGGCTTCGCTGTCGCAGCGGTGCTTGCGGGCCTCGCCACCGGCTGGGTGGCGCGGTCGATGGCCGTGCACGTGGGGCCCGACGGGATCACGCTCCCGGGGCGGGAGCGGATCGCGTGGTCTGACGTGGACGAGGTGGCGCTCGTCCCGGGCGCGATCACGGTCCCGGTCGTGACCGTCCGGGTGGGGCGCGCCCTCGCCGACCACCCGCTCGACGGGCTGGCCGGGGTGGGCCGCGCCTCCGGAGTGGCCCGTCGGCTGGCCGAGCGCGTCGCTGACTTCGGCGGCCTGGGGCCGGTGGCCCTTCGGTCGACCGGCTCCCGGCCGCGGCGCGGGCTCTGACGTCAGCGCTGCTCGCGCAGCCAACGCCGCAGGTGCCAGGTGGCGCGCACGTCGTCCTCGTTGTACTGCAGCACCCGGACGCGGGCGAGCTCGCGCACGGCCGGGTCCTCGTCATGCACGGCTTCGGAGAACCAGCCCTGCGAGTTGAGCCCGCCGGGCTCCTCGTCACGCCACGCAAAGCCCGTCACGGCGGTCGCCACGACCTTCAAGCCGAGGCCGTTGGCGCCGAAGTAGTGCTGCCGGACGACGCTGAAGAGGTCGACGAAGCTTCGGGCGGAGAAGTCGCGGGCCCACTCCACCATCTCGGGGTCACCGCACCGGCCCGCGAGACGGTTGAGCCGCACGACCTCGTAGTCGGAGTAGTGGTAGACCGCGGCGTCGCGGCCCCGGGTGACCTCGCGCAGCCACGCCATCGCCCGGCAGGCCAAGGCCAGTTCCGCGGCGTCGTCCAGGTCGGCAAAGGCACTGAAGTGGCGGTAGTACGGTGCGCCGGCCGCCGCGTCGGAGACCCAGAAGCCCCACAGGTACACGCGGTCGTCCGCCGACGTCTCGATGTCGAGGTCGATCTCCAGGGAGTGTGGCGCCAGGGCGATCGGGCCCTCGGTCTGACGCTCCAGCTCGATCCCGGCGTGCATGAGCCGGGCGCGGTGGTGGGCCCGGAGGAGGCGGGCCTCGGCTCCCGGGCGGTGTGCGACGTGGGGGAGGTAGTCAGCCAGCAGGCTCTCGAGGTCGGCGCGCGCGAAGTCGGTGACGGTCGTGATCCCCAGACGGCGGAGCGTACGCACCTCGTGCACGTCCAGGGGTGCCTTGGAGATCCGCACGGACAGGTCGTCGGCGTCCAGTTGCGTCTGGCAGTGTCCCTGCCAGACGCAGTGGCCACACTCGCTCGACATGATCGGCGTCAGCGGCGAGACCTCCCCGGACGCCGCGAGCGCGGCCTCGGCCAACTGGACGCGGAAGCGATGCTCGTCGTCGTAGCGCGACAAGGTCGCCACCAGGTCGCTGCCGGGGGCGGGGGAGACCCGCGCGCTCGGCCAGGCGGCAGGTTCGGTGAGGTCCAGCCAGGTGATGACCTGCTCGTGCGCGCTGCCGTCGCCCCTCGGCACCGAGGCCGGGGGGCGCTCGAGCCGGTCGATGCCGATCAGCCCCGCCACGGGGTGGTCCGCAGCGAAGCCGGCGGATTCCAGCAGGCGCCAGTAGTGGGCCACCTGCAGGGCGGCGTTGAGACGTTGACGCCACCGAAACCTCCGCCCGGGGAACTCCTGCGGCGTGCAGGGGGCGTCGAGGGTCGAAAAGTGCAACGGTGGCTCTTCGCAGGGTCGTGTCTCGACCACACGGTGGAACTTGATCTGGACGGGCCGGTAGCCCGACCCGTCCGGAGAACGGACCAGGAGGGACGGCCGTCCGCTTCGGTGGGAGGCATAGTCGCGGGGCAGCAGCGCACCCACGATCACGTCCACGTCCGAGGACAGCGCTGCCAGGGCTGCCTCCTCCTGGGCGGCCGACTCGCGATCGCGCAGGGGCCGCAGGTCGACCAGCGACACTCCGGAGCCCGCCAGCCGGCCGAGCACATCGGCCTCGATCGCGTCGGCGTCATGGAAGAACGCAGGGTTCGGCCGCTCCCGGGTGGGCGCCACGAGGGCGGGGGTGAAGGCGTGGGCGGTCTTCAGCGGGCAACTGCGGGCCGCGTACGCGTCAAGGACGAAGGTCATCGGGGGGTCGGCCTGGGTCAGGCTGTGGCCCGGTGCAGGGCCACAATCCCGCCCGAGAGGTTCTTCCACGAGACGTCCCGCCAGCCGTTGGCTGCCAGGAGGCCTGCCAGGGTGGGCTGGTCGGGCCACGCGAGGATCGACTCGGCGAGGTAGTCGTAGGCGCGCGGGTTCGACGACAGGATGCCCGACACGACCGGGAGCGCGCGGACGAGGTACCGCTGGTACAGCGCCCGGAACGGCCCCCAGGTCGGGGTCGAGAACTCCAGCACCACGAGACGTCCGCCGGGCCGGGTCACCCGCCGCATCTCGGTGAGTGCCGCGTCGGTGTCCTCGACGTTCCGCAATCCGTAGCAGATCGTGACGGCATCGAACGAGTCGTCGGCGAAGGGGAGGGCGAGCGCGTCCGCGTTGACGAAGGCGAGATCCGGCTGCCGCCTCTTCCCCTCCGTCACCATGCCGAGCGACAGGTCCGTCGGGATCACCAGGGCGCCGGCGTCCGCGAAGGGCCGTGAGGAGGATCCCGTGCCGGCCGCAAGGTCGAGGACACGTTCCCCCTTGAGGGGGGCCACGGCGCGGACGACCTCGCGTCGCCACAGGCGATGCTGGCCCAAGGACAGCACGTCGTTCATGAGGTCATAGCGCGAGGCCACGCCGTCGAACATCGCGGCCACATCGGCGCGACGCTTCGCGAGGGTGGCCCGGGCATCCATCTTGCTCACGTCGGACAGCGTGCCACGTCGGGCCGACAGCGGGCGAGCCGGACCACGCCCGGACGCCCGGCGCGGCCATCCCACCATCGGCACGCCGTCAGACCGGGGTTGGCGGGTGGGGGAGAATCTGGGCATGGCCAAACGCAGCCCGCTGCTCACCGTGTCCGGCATCTCCAAGTCGTTCGGGCCGGTCCTCATCGTCGACAACTTCTCCCTCGAGGTGAACCCGGGGGAGGCCGTCGCACTCACCGGGCGCAACGGGGCCGGCAAGTCGACGATCCTGCGGATGATCGTGGGCGCCGCCCGGCCAGACGAGGGCCGCATCGAGTTCGACGGGCTTCGGATGAGCGAGACCAACCCCGCCATCCGGCGCGACGTCGCCACCGTCATCGATGACCTCGACTTCTTCCCCGACCTCAGCGTCGTCGAGCACCTCGACCTCCTGGCCCGCGCGCACGGCGTCCCCGACCCTGATGCCGCCGTGGACGAGATCCTCCAGGAGGTCCAGCTCGTGCCCCAGTCGGGCCAACTGCCCGGCACCTTGTCCTCGGGTCAGCGCCGCCGCCTCGCGCTGGCGACGGCGTTCGTCCGCCCGCGACGCCTTCTCGTCCTCGACGAGCCCGAGCAGCGCCTGGACGTCGAGGGCGTCGCGTGGCTCGCCGCGCGACTCAGGGCCGAACGGGAGCGCGGCCTCGCGATCGTCATGGCGAGCCACGAACCGCACCTGGTCGATTCCGTGGCGACGAGGATCGTCCAACTGGCGAGCGTGACCAGTGCGGAGGTCGCCGAGTGAGCAGGAAGTCCCGCAGGTCGGGGGTGCGTCCGACCCCTGCACCGCCGGCGCCCGAGCCGGTCGCAGCCTCTGAGCCACCGACTGACCCGTACGCCGCGTTCGTCGACCGGGAGTGGGACCTGCACTTCCTGCCGGACGACGAGCCCGAGCTCGTCGACGAGAAGGCACTGCACGCCCTCATGAAGGACTGGCGCCACGGTCGCGCCACCCGCACCCTCGGGCAGGCCCTGGGGGACGCCTACTACGCCCTGTTCAGCATCGTCGTGATCGGCGCCATGGTCGTGAACGCCGTGCTGTCCTCCCAGACTGCGATGGCCTCCTGCGTGACGCCTGAGTGCGTGGCCGGACGCACCCTCGTCCCGTGGGCGCTGCTGTTCGGGGTCGCGGCGCTTTCCCTCTCGGTGGCGAGCATGTTCGGCCCGGTGCTGGCGTCGGCAGCGGAGGGGTTCTGGCTCATGGAGGCCCCGATCAGCCGCCGTCGCCTGTTGCGGGGACGGCTGTGGGGCATCATCACCGCCGCGTTCGCGATCGGCGCGGCACTCGCCGCCCTGGTCGCCGCGCTGGCCGGCGTGGCCCTGCCGCTCGTCCTCGCCTGGGCCCTCGGCACCGGCGCAACCGCCAGCGGCCTCATGGCCTGGTCCGCCCTGGAGCAAGCCGCGGAACGCACGGTGCCGGCGCGCGTCGTCCGGGCGCTCGCCTCGCTGGCCGCAGCTCTGCTCGTCGGCGAGATGGTGGCCGTGTCCGCGGGCTGGTGGGGCGCCCCCGAGGTCGGCCGGCTCACCCAGACGCCGTGGCTGGTCGCGGCGGTTGCCGGGGCCGTCACGGTCGTCGCGGGCGCGCTGGCCCACCGGCGCCTGGACGCGATCCGCCGGGCCCGCCTCCTGAGCGGTGGCTCCCTGGTCAGCGGGATGCAGGGGGCGATGTTCGCCCTCGACCTCGGGCTTGCGCGGGACATTCTCGTGGAGCGGGAGGCGGCCGAGCGCGGCCACGTGCGGCCCACCCGAGGCCGCGGAACGGGCGCCGGCGCGCTGGTGTGGCGCGACCTGCAGCGCCTCGGGCGCTTCCCGAAGCCGCTCGTGGGCTTCGTCGTGTCGATCCTCGTCCCCTATGCCGCGGACGCGCTGGGCCTGGCCCCCCTCAACCCTCTGATCGGCTCGATCGCCCTGATGGTCGCGCTCATCCCCTTCCTGGGAAGCCTCCGGGTCCTGAGCCGCACCGGCGGACTGGCGCGCATGCTCCCCTTCACCACGGGCCAGATCCGTTCGGCGACCATGGTCGTGCCCGCCGCCTTCGCCCTGGGGTGGGCGATGGCCGTGGTCCCGGCGCTGGTCGGAGTGGCCGGGGAGCCGTCACGGCGTCCCGCCGAGGCCGCCCTGCTCGCCCTGGCCATGGGGGGTGCCGGTCTGCTCGGCTCCGTCCGGTGGCAGACCGCGCGGCAGGTGGACTACGGGGTTCCGATGCTGGCCACGGGGGCGGGGGCGCTCCCGCCGACCCTGCTGTTCAACCTCTTCCGCGGCTTCGACGTGGTCGCCCTCATCACGGCTCCCGCGATCCTCGGCGCCGACCCGCTGTGGTCGCTCGGTCTGGCCGGAGTCGTGTTCGGCGTTCTGCGCGCCGGCATGAACATGGAGGACATGCAGGCCGAGGCGGCCGAGCAGCAGCGCCTCCTGGAAGCCGAGAAGGCCAAGGCCAAGGCTCCCGAGAAGGTCAGGATCCAGCGTCCGGCGCGTTGAGCGCAGCCCGGGGGACGCCAGCGATATAGCCAAGGCATTCCTTGCTGAAATAAGCCTCTGGCTTGGTGTATCGCCGTCTGGGAGCGTCGTGGTACTCCTCGCGGTTCTTTGCCTAGACTGACCCCCGGCAGGCCCCCGCGTGCCCCCGACCCAGCGAAGTGGAGGATCCCGATGACCGACCCGCTCCCGGTGTCCGGGGCGACAGAGTCGGATGTCGTTGTCGTGGGGGCAGGCCCCGGGGGTGCGACCACCGCGAAGTACCTGGCCGACCGCGGCCTCACGGTGAGCCTGCTCGAGAAGACGTCGTTCCCCCGCGACAAGGTGTGCGGCGACGGATTGACCCCCAGGGCCGTCAAGCAACTCATCCGCCTCGGCGTGGACGTTTCGGAGGACGCCGGCTGGGTCCACAACAAGGGCCTGCGGGTCTATGGCGGCCGGGTCGAACCGTTCGAACTCCCTTGGCCGGAGCTGGCCTCGTTCCCCAGCTTCGGGCTCGTGCGCCCCCGCAGCGAGTTCGACGCGATGCTGGCCCGCCTGGCGGTGAGCTCCGGGGCGACGCTGTACGAGGAGACCAACGTCACCGAGCCGGTGCTCGCGGGAGACCGCATCGTCGGCGTCCGGACGAAGGACGGCCGCACCTTCACCGCACCGATCGTCGTGGCCGCGGACGGCAACTCGTCGCGGCTCGCGCTCGCGATGGGGCTCGAGAAGCGCATGAATCGCCCCATGGGGGTCGCGGTTCGCACCTATTTCCGCTCGCCGCGGACCCACGACGACCACATGGAGTCATGGCTGGAACTGTGGGACGGCAAGCCGGGGGAGTCCAATCTCATGCCGGGCTACGGCTGGGTGTTCGGCCTCGGCGACGGGACGGTCAACGTGGGGCTCGGTACGGTGAGTCGCAGCGCCAGGCCGACGAAGCTGAATTACCGCGACATGTTCGCCAAGTGGCTCGCCACGACGCCCGAGGAGTGGGGCTTCCGCCCCGAGAACCAGGTCGGTCCCGTGGGCTCTGCCGCGTTGCCGATGAGCTTCAACCGCAAGCCCGCCTACACGCGCGGCCTGGTCCTGGTGGGCGATGCCGGCGGCATGGTGAGCCCCTTCAACGGCGAGGGGATTCCCTACGCGATGGAGGCGGCCGAGTTCGCCGCCGACGCCATCGCCGACGCCCTCGCGCGGGGCAGCGGGACCACGAGCGCCGAGCGGGCACTCCAGGGCTACCCGGCCCGGCTTTCGGCCGAGTGGGGCGGCTACTACCAACTGGGCCAGGCGTTCGTCGCACTGATCGGACGCCCGGAAGTCATGAGGTTCCTGACGCGCTACGGTTTACCCCGACCGACGCTCATGAGATTCACGATGAAGCTCCTGGCTCACCTCTACGACACCAAAGATGGTGATTGGATGGACAAGGTGATCACCTCACTGACGAAGGTGGTCCCCTCGGCATGATGACGGCCAGCTGTTCGAACCAGAAGGGAGGGGCGCGATGAGCCCCTACATTCCGATCCTCGGGGTCCTGTTCTTCGCGGCTCTGCTCCTGGGAGCCATGGTGGCGGTGAGTCTCGTGGTGGGCCCGGCCCGCTACAACCGCTCCAAGTACCTGGCCTACGAGTGCGGCATCGACGCAACGCCGGCTCCCGCGGGGGGCGGGCGGTTCCCGGTGAAGTACTACATCACGGCGATGCTGTTCATCGTTTTCGACATCGAGATCGTTTTCCTGTACCCGTGGGCCGTGGCCTTCGACCAGTTGGGGCTGTTCGCGCTGGTGGAGATGCTGCTCTTCGTCATCACGGTGCTGATCGCGTACGTCTACGTCCTCCGCCGCGGCGGCCTGGACTGGGAATGACCGGAAAGGGCTGACAAGCATGGGTATCGAAGACGCACTGCCTGAAGAGGGCATCCTCACGACGACCGTGGAGGCCGTGGCGGGCTGGATGCGCCGCACCTCATTCTGGCCGGCCACGTTCGGCCTCGCCTGCTGCGCGATCGAGATGATGACCTACGGCGCGCCCCGGTTCGACGCCGGCCGCTGGGGGCAGGAGGTGTTCCGCGCTTCGCCCCGGCAGGCGGACCTCATGATCATCTCCGGGCGCGTGAGCCAGAAGATGGCCCCCGTCATGCGGACGGTGTACGACCAGATGCCGAACCCCAAGTGGGTCATGGCGATGGGAGTCTGCGCCTCCTCCGGCGGCATGTTCAACAACTACGCGATCGTTCAGGGCGGCGACCACATCGTGCCGGTGGACATCTACGTGCCGGGCTGCCCGCCCCGACCGGACATGCTCATCGACGGCATGTTCAAGCTGCGCCAGATCGTGATGAACGACCCGATGGGCAAGCACCGTGCCAAGGTGCTCGCCGATCTTGAAGAGCTCGCCCTGCTGGCACCGTCCACGATCGAGCAGAAGGGGCTCATGCGATGACCGAGCCGAACAAGCAGCTCCCGGGCGAGGAGAAGACGATCGACCTCCCGGTCACGGGACAGGACTCCGCGCCCGCACGAGGCCTCGAGCGCGAGGACGCCCAGCCGTCGCCGATCCCGACCCGGCGTGGCATGTGGTCTGACGGCTCCCCGGACACCTCCGGCTACGGCCTCATCGAGCGTCCCGTCTACCGGCCCTTGCCCAGTGCCCGGCCGCTCGCAGACGCCGAGGAGCGGGTTGTCGCCCGCGTCGAACAACTCGTCAGCCAGCCCTTCACGAACGTGCTTTTCGACCGCGGCGAACTGACGGTCTTCGTGCCGCGGGGAGTGTTGCTCGAGGTCATGCGCCATCTCCGCGACGACGCCCACCTGCGCTACGAGATGTGTGCGAGCGTCTCGGGGGTGCACTTCCCCGATGACGCGGACGCCGAACTCCACGTCGTCTACCACCTGCAGTCGATGACCCACAACCGGCGGCTGCGCGTGGAGACGACCTGCCCGGACGCCGACCCGCACGTCCCGTCCGTGTGCGCCCTCTACCCGGCGGCGGACTGGCACGAGCGCGAGACGTTCGACATGTTCGGGATCGTCTTCGACGACCACCCGGCCTTGACACGCATCCTGATGCCCGATGACTGGGTCGGCTTTCCCCAGCGCAAGGACTACCCCCTGGGAGGCATCCCGGTCGAGTACAAGGGCGCGGTCGTCCCGCCCCCGGACCAGCGGAGGAACTACCGATGAGCGCGAGCACCGACTACTACGCCGGCCCGGGCGAAGAGACCACCGGGACCGTCTACACCTCGATGGGTGGCGACTGGGCCGAGATCGCAACAAAGCAGGCCGAACGAGGTGACGAGACCCTCGTCATCAACATGGGCCCCCAGCACC
>CAZZGU010000081.1:0-10440 GCA_964653755.1 uncultured Nigerium sp.
CCTTGCCCGACTTGAGGTGGCCCTCGGCGTTGCGCCGGTCGACGTTGCGGACGTCGAGCGGGACGAGCCGGCGCGCGGCGTCGAGGACGTCGGCGGTGGGGGCGTCCGAGCGGCGGGCCATGCGCACCGCGTTCGTGAGGACCCCGGTGAGGCCGTGCGCGTCGGCGAAGGCGAGCATGCGGCCGGCGAGGTTCGCCGAGCCGGGCCCCTGGCCGCCCACCAGGTGGCTGGTGACGCCGACCACGATCTGCCTCGGCTCGAGGACGTCACGCCAGGCCCGCAGGACCCGGACGGCCGCCGCCTCGTCGCGCGCCTCGAGCGCGGCCCCGAGGTCGGAGTCGGGCCCCAGCACGACGACCACGTCGTCGCGGTGGCGGCCGACCAGCTCGCGGGTCGTGACGGGCTTGCCTCGTTCCCCGGACAGGTGGGTCGCCGAGACGAGCCGACACAACGAGGCCCAGCCCGTCCGCGAGGCCGCCAGGACCACGGCCCGGCCTGCCGAGCGGACCGCCAGATCGGCCCCCACGACGGGGGCGATCCCCGTCGCCAGGCATTCCTTCGCGAACCGGACCGCGCCGTAGAGCCCGTCCCGGTCGGTGATCCCGAGGGTGTCCATGTCGTGGCCCACAGCCTCGGCGACCAGGGCGGACGGGTGCGACGCGCCGTACTGAAGCGAGTAGCCGGACGCGACGCGCAGGTGGACGAACGGGTCACCCATCGCGAATCACCAGATCCCGGAAGGCGCGCGCGTCACGGACGAGGTCGTCGGCCTCGCGCTCGCTCACCAGGGCGACCGCCCCCGCCTGGACAGCCTGGCGTTTCAGCTGCAGCGCCCCGAAGAACGCGGCCCACTCCTGAAGCTCGGGAGCGACCTCGGGCAGCACCTGCCAGATGCTGCGGGGGGACCCGACCGCGTCGCGCAGGGAGTGCCGCCGGCGCGGGCGTCCCGCCAGGACGACCGCCGCGACACGCAGCGCGGCCAGGTGGGCGGCGACGAACCGGTCGGCCGGACGCGGGGCGCACTCCGCCTGGGCGAGAGCCTCGTCGACCATGTCGACACCCATGTCAGTCCACCACCCTCTCAGTCCAGGACCGCGCGCAGCCGCCAGGAGCCGCCGCCGGTCGGGCAGGCGAGTTCGTAGACGCCTCGCTCCCCCGTCCGCCCGGACGCCGCCACCACGCGCCACACCTCGGACTCCGCCAGCAGGTCGTCCGAGGGTCTCGTCCACCAGTCGGAGGTCTCCTTCCAGCGGGTCTCGACCTCCACCACCCTCCAGAGCCGACGGCGCCAGAGGAACTGCAGGGGCCCCCACCCCTCGCCCCGCTCACCCGACCGCACCTCGACGGGCTCGTCGTACCGTCTCACGACCCCCACCCCCTTTTATCGAACACATGTTCGAGGGTTAACCACTATAGGACCGTCCTCCGACCCCGCGTCAAGCCCCGCGACCCGCCCCTCGCGCGGGGGGCGGTTGGTCGGCTCGGGCGGCTACCGTTGGGCCATGGAGATGCTTCCCGCCGCCTTCGCCGGCGGCTGGGCCAGCGGGATCAACGCCTGGGCCACGGTGTTCGTCCTCGGGGTCCTGGGCCGGTTCGCCGGGGTCGAGGGCATCCCCCCGGGGTTCCAGCGGACCGACGTCCTCGTCCTCGTCGGCGTGCTGACCGCCGTCGAGGTGGTCGCCGACAAGATCCCCTACGTCGACTCCGTCTGGGACGGCATCTCCACGGTCATCCGTCCGCTCGCCGGGGCGCTCATCGGCGCGCTGTTCGCGGGCGCGACCGGCGACCTGGGGACGGTCCTGCTGGCCGCCGTCGGCGGCATCACCGCCCTGGTCAGCCACCTCACCAAGGCGGGGCTCCGGTTGGCGATCAACACCTCCCCCGAGCCGGTCACGAACGTGGCCGCGTCCCTGAGCGGCGATGTCGCGGTGACCGGCGTCGCCACCCTCATCGCGGTCGCCCCTGTCGCCGCGGCCGTCGTCGCGGGCCTCCTCCTGATGACCAGCCTCGGGCTCCTCGCCTTCGCCATGGGCCGGGTCCGCCGCGGCTGGGCCGCCTTCCAGCGCTGGCGCCACCGCAGGAGAACGGGTGGCCACGACGCCCCCACGACCGGGTAGATGGGCCACGTCACGGTCGTCGGCGGATCCCTGCCGGGGCTCGCCGTCGCCGCTCGCCTCGCCCGGGCCGGCCACGACGTCACCCTGCTCGAACGCCTTGACCGCCTCGGCGGACGCCACATGTTGCCCGACGGCCTGCCTGGTGTCCTCGACCTGCCTGCCGCCTGGCGGGACTTCTTCGCCAAGACCGGACGCCCCGCCGCCGGGGCGCTCGGGGCGCTCGGGCTCGCACTCGTCCCGGCGGCGGACGCCGGCGTCCGGCTTGAACTCCCCGCCGACCGCGGGGAGCAGTGGCACGCCCTGGTGGCCCGCCACGGAGAGACGGTCGCCGCACGCTGGCGCGACTTCGTCGACCACTACGACGACGTCTGGCAGGCGCTGCGACCCCTCGGGTTGGAGGGCGAGCTCACCGACCGCGCCCAACTCGACCGGGTGGAGCGCATCCTGGAGCCCCGCCTCAGCGCAGCGGACGCCGCCCGTCGCCTCGACCACCCCCACCTGGCCCGGCTGGCACTCGCAGCCCTTCCCCCGGACGCCGACCCCGCCGCCACGCCGGGGTGGCTGCTGTCCCGGTTGACCGTCCAGCGCACGTTCGGCCGCTGGGTGCTCGTGGACCGGGACGGCCTGCCCCAGCCCGGCTCCCGCCTGGTCGAGACGATGGCCCGTCGCGTGGCAGACCGGGGGGTGACCGTCCGGCTCGCAACCCCGGTCGGCGACGCCGCAACGCTCGCCGGAGACGCCGTGGTCGACACCCGACGCCCCGCGCCCGCGCCCGTCTGGCGCCGGCTGGCCCGCGGCCCGTTCGCGCGCCCACCGTCGGTAAGGGAGGCCCTCGGCGGGCGAAACCCGGGCCCTCGGCGCAGGGCGTCCTTCTTCGACCAGTGGCTGGAGCGCCCGCCGCTGCGGGACCCACGCGACCCCCGCCTGTTCCACGCGAGCGCGGCCTCTCGCGGCGGGAGCGAACCGTGGGCCCAGGTGCTGACCGGCGCACTGGCGGCCTACGCCGTCCACGAGACGCTCACCGGCGAGGACATCCGCCCCACGAACCGCAGCCTGGGCCGCCACTGACGGCACCCCGGCTTGACCGGGGGCGTAGGCTAGGACGTCTGGCGAGAGCAAAGGATCATCTCTCTTGACACACCCAGCCCAGCACCGGCCCCCCGTGGCGAACGGGGACGCCGCGCTCCTCGAGCGCGAGCTGCGCATCGAACAGGCCCATGTCGACGCCGTGTACGCGCGCCTGGAGGAGGCCACCCGGTCGGCCCGCGCCGCTGCCGCCACGGGCCGCGATCTGTACCGGTCCGACCGCGGCACGTGGATGCGCGAGGAGGACGGCACGGCCCTCTTCGAACGAGACGCGTTCGCCTTCCAGGCCGCGAAGCGCCTCGCCATCCTGGACGCGGAGCACGAGGGCCTCGTCTTCGGACGCCTCGACCTCGCCGACCGGGAGGTCCGCTACATCGGACGCATCGGCGTCCGCGACGAGGACTACGAGCCCCTCGTCATCGACTGGCGCGCACGGGCGGCCGAGCCGTTCTATCGGGCCACCCCGCACAATCCGATGGACGTCGTGCGCCGCCGCGTCCTGCGCTGCCGCAACGACCGCGTGACCGGCATCGAGGACGACCTGCTGGACGCCGAGACGAAGATCGACCTCCCGATCGTGGGCGAGGGGGCGCTCATGGCGGCGCTCTCCCGCGCTCGCGGCCCCCACATGCGCGACATCGTCGCCACGATCCAGGCCGAGCAGGACGAGGCGATCCGCGCCGAGTACCCGGGCGTCACGGTCATCTCGGGGGGGCCGGGAACCGGCAAGACCGTCGTCGCCCTGCACCGGGCCGCCTACCTGCTGTACACCAACCGTCGGCGTTTCGAGCGGGGCGGGATCCTCGTCGTCGGACCCGGCCCGGTCTTCATGAACTACATCGAGCGGGTGCTGCCCAGCCTGGGCGAGGACTCAGTGACCCTGCGGGCCATCGGGGCCGTCGCCACCGACGTCCTGCCGGGCGTGCGGTCCGACCGTGTCGACGACGCCGACACCGCGTTCGTCAAGGGAAGCCTCCGGATGGTCCAGGTGCTGCGCAACGTGGTCAGCCTCCCCCTGGTGGCTCCCGGCGCGGACGGGCTGCTGCTGCGTGTGACCGTGAAGGGCGAGGTGCTGACGCTCCGCGAGGCCGACCTGGATCGCATCCGCAGCGGGGTGCTCGCCCACCAGAAGGTCAACCTCGGCCGCGAGGCCGCGGAGAAGGCCGTTGTCGCAGCCCTCGTCGCCCAGGTCCCCGCCGACTTGCGCCTCGACCCCGAGGCTGCGGCCGACCTCGCCACGGAGTCTGCGGCCTACCAGATGTTCATGAACGCGTGGTGGCCTGCGCTCGAGGCTCCCGACGTCCTGCGCCGACTCGCCGACCCCGCCGTCGTCGACCGGGTCGCCACGGGCCTGCTGGACGAGCGGGAACGGGCCCTGCTCGCCGCGAGCTACGCGCGGGAGGGTGCCTGGAGCGTGGCCGACGTCGCCCTCCTGGACGAGCTCGTGGCCATGCTCGGCCCGGTACCGGTGGAGGAAGGGGTCGACCCGACGCTCTTCCTCACGGACGCCGACGACGTGTCCGAGCTCGTGACGACGGCCGACGTCCTGAGCCGGCACGTGGAGGCGGACCCCACGGAGGAACGGCACGAGACCTACGCACACGTCCTGGTGGACGAGAGTCAGGACGTCACCCCCCTGCAGTGGCGCATGCTCCGCCGCCGGGGCGCCCAGGCGTCCTGGACGATCGTGGGTGACCTCGCCCAGAGTTCGTGGCCCGACCTGGACGAGGTCGGACGTGCGGTCCGCGAGCTGGTGGGGTCGTCCCCGCACCGCGAATTCCGGCTGTCGGTGAACTACCGCTCCCCCGCCGAGGTCTTCGAGCTCGCCGCCCGCGTGGTCAAGAAGGCCTACCCGCGCGCGGACCTGCCCCGTGCCGTACGGTCCACGGGACATCAACCGGAACTCCTGCGAGTGTCCGAGGCCGGCCTGCTCAGCGACCTGGCCCGGATCATCGACCGGCTCACGGACGCCGTGGGCGGCACCGTGGGCGTGATAGCTCCGCCCTCACGTCTGGACGAGTTGCGCCGCACGCTGCCGGGCCGCATGGCGTACCGGATGAACCCGGTGAACATGGAGCGGGTGCTGTTCGTCTCCCCGCTGGAGGCCAAGGGGCTGGAGTACGATGCCGTGGTCGTGGTGTCCCCTGACGAGGTCGTGGCCGAGTCCCCGGGCGGCGTCCGCGTGCTCTACGTTGCGCTCACCCGGCCCACGCAGTTGCTCGTCACGATCGATGTGGGGGAATCCTCCGGAGCCTGGCGAGAATCTCTGTCGTCGCCGTCGACCGATTGAGGGTGAAGAACTGCAGCCCCGGCGCGCCGGCGGCCAGCAGCGCGTCACACAGGCCGGTCATGAGTTCGATCCCGACCTCGCGGAAGGCCGCCGGCTCGGCGGCCGCTCGCTGGAGCCGGCCCAGGAACTCGGGCGGCATGGCGGCCCCGGACATGGCCTCGAACCGGGCGATCTGACCCACGCTGGTCACGGGCATGATTCCCGCCACGATCGGCATGGTGCCGCCCAGCGCACGGAAGCGCTCGACGAGGGCGAGGTACGCCTCCACCGAGAAGAAGAGTTGCGTGATGGCGAACGACGCGCCCGCCTCCTCCTTGTCGAGCAGGATCCTGGCGTCCAGGTCGAGGGTGCTCTCGGGGTGTCCGTGCGGGAAGGCGGCGACACCGACCGTGAAGTCCCCCGTCTGGCGGATCAACCGCACCAGCTCGGTGGCCGTGCGCAGGCCGTCCGGGTGCGGCTCGAAGCGGGTGTCAAGGCCGCCCGGCGGGTCCCCGCGCAGGGCGAGGATGTGGCCGACGCCCAGCCGGGCGTAGGAAGAGATCGCCTCACGCACCTCAGCGGCCGATTGCCCGGCGACGGTGAGGTGCCCCATCGTCAGGGCCGGGGTGACGGCGTGGATCGATTCGACCGCCTCGAAGGTCCGGTGCCGGGTCGACCCGGTCGCCCCGTAGGTAACCGACACCCAGTCGGGCTCGAGCGCCTCCAGCCGCGTGACGGCGTCACGCAACTGGTCGAGCGCGGCGGCGTCCTTCGGGGGGAAGAACTCGAACGAGAAGGTGGGCCGGGCACCCGTCCGGAGGCGTTCGGCGATGTTCCGGGTGGGCATGCGCGCCACCCTAGGTCAGGCCCCGCCCACCCCGGACGGTAGGCTCGCAGGATGGTCACCCTGGACGCCGCCGATCCCGTCGGCCCCGCGTTGCGCGAGGCCTTCTCCGCCGCGCTCGCCGAGTTCCTCTCCGACCGTGCTGCCGCACTGGCCGACATCAGCCCGACCCTCGCGCCGCTGGTGGAGCGGGCCAGGCTGTTCACGCGCGGCGGGAAGCGGTTGCGCCCGGCCTTCTGCGTGTGGGGCTACGCCGCCGCCGGCGGGGAGTCGGCACAGCTGGACGCCGTGGTTCGCGCGGCTGCCAGCCTCGACCTCCTGCATGTCTCGGCGCTGGTGCACGACGACGTCATGGACGCCTCGGACACCCGCCGCGGCCTGCCCGCCGCCCACAAGCAGTTCGAGGCGGACCACGTGGCTGCCGGCCTGCGCGGCGATTCGGCCGCCTTCGGGCGCGCCGGGGCGATCCTGCTCGGGGACCTGCTGCTGGTGTGGTCCGCCGAGATGATGCGCCGGGCGGGCCTGGACCGCGATGCCCTCGACCGCGCGCTCCCCCACGCCGACGACGTACGCACCGAGGTGACCGCCGGCCAGTTCCTCGACATCGAGGCCCAGGCCGAGGACCCCTACCTCGCCAGCCGTACCCCGGAGGGCCGGGAGCGCCTGGCCGGCCTCATCCGTACCGTCGTGACGTACAAGTCCGCGTCGTACACGGTTCGCCGGCCTCTCGCGATCGGCGCGGCCCTCGCGGGGTCCACCCACGGCCAGCAGGAGGCGTTGCGGGAGTACGGCGAACCGCTGGGCCGTGCCTTCCAGTACCGCGACGACGTGCTGGGAGTCTTCGGCGACGAGCAACTGACGGGCAAGCAGTCGGGCGAGGACCTGCGCGAGGGCAAGCTCACCCTCCTGGTGGCGGAGACGTTCGCAGCGGCCGACCGGTCCGCGGCCGGGGAACTGGCCGCCCTGTTCGGCAGCCCCGACCTCGGCGAGGACGACGTGGCCCGAGCCCGGGCGATCATCACCGACTCAGGGGCCCTGACGCGCGTCGAGGCCGAGATCGAGCGGGAGTACGGCCGGGCGCTGAGCGCACTGGAGGACGCCGACCTCACCGGCACCGGACGCGCCGGGCTGGAGTCGCTGGCCCGCCTGGCCGTGCGCCGGGCCTTCTGAGGCGACGGATCACGACGGCGCGAAGTGGCCCGTCCACACGTAGGCGGTCCCTTCGGGCACGACGTGCCAGCGGCCCCCCGCCACGCGGTCCGCGGGCACGGAGACGCACACGTTCCCCGTCGTCGGCGTCGCCTGCGCCTGGACGCCGGCGTACTCGAGCGCATCGGGGATGTCGCCGCAGCCGTCATCCTCAAAGCGCCCGAAGGTTGACCCGTCCGCGGCCACGAACGTGAAGGAGAGGTCGCCCCAGGGCTCACCACTCGACGTCCCCCCACCGAACGTCACGGTGACCGGCGCGAGCACGAAGCGGCGTCCTGCCGCCGGCGCATCGCTGTTCTCGTCCCAGGCCCGGATGAACCCGTACGCGTCGGGACGCATCACCCCGAACGACACCGTGTAGTCCCCGACCTCGGAGGCGGTCCCCACCGGGTTGGGGTCGGCGAAAGAACCCTGCCCGATGGCGGCGTCGGTCGTCGCGGCGAAGAAGCCTCGCCACCCCCAGGTCCCGCCGTCGCGGACGACCCACGCCCCTCCCTCGACCCGGTCCGCCGGGACCGCCACGCAGACGGTGCCCCAGCCGGTCGTGCCCGGGGTCATCTTGTCGACATATTCCAGGGAGCCGGGGATCGTGCCGCACTGGTCGGCATCCCACTCCCCGTACATCTCGCCGTCGGGCGCGACGAAGCGCACATCGAGGTCGAGCCAGGGCTCGCCCACCGAGGTGCCCCGGTAGGTCAGTCGGAGCGGGACGAGCAGGTACCGGCGCCCCTCTGCCGGGGGCCGGTTGGCCACATCCTCGGCAACCACGACCGCGTCGGCGTCCGCGGCTGTGGGACCGACGGCGATCTGGTACGAGCCGATGTCCGCGGCGACGCCGACGGCCAGGGGGTCGCCACGCGTCCCGGGACCGCCCGGATCCCGCAGGCAGCCGGCGAGCGCGAGCACCGCGACAAGGACTGCCGCTCCACGTCGACGCTTCACGCCGCTCGCGCCTCGGCGCCGTCCCTGCGCTGCGCCCGCCACCTCAAGCGGAACCGGGGCGCCAGCAGCAGCGCGGCACCCTCGCCGGTCGTGACCCGCATGCCGGCGAGGGGCGCGACGGCGATGAGCGAGGCGCCGGTCATCTCCAGCGCCTCCTCCCGGTGGTAGGAGATCGCCACCTCCGGGCCGAGCCCCAGACGATACTGCCCGGACTCGATGGTCTCGACGCCGACCGCCCCCGCGAAGAGCACGAGGAAGCCGAGTAGGAGCAGCACCAGGCTGCGCACGGGCATCTGCAGCCCCGACACCACGACAACCAGCAGCACGACCGCGGCCAGCGGGATCCCGATCGCCAGCCAGAAGTACTCGAAGTCCACCGGCGCCTGGATGACACCGCGGAGCTGCGCCAGGTTCTCGTGCAGCGAGGCGGCCTCGTCCAGGGACATCGCCAGCAGCAGGAGGCCGATCAAGACCCAGGCCGCCGCGCCGCGTGTCCGCGTGGTCCGCGCGACCCAGGCACCCCAGAAGTGGAGCAGGCCGCCACCGGCGAGCAGGATCGTGCTCCACCAGGAGGGCAGATTGGCCTCGGTGTCGACGTTGAACCAGCTGCCGATCTCCCCGTCATGGGCGTAGATCGGGTGACCCAGGGAGGGCAGCAGGTAGCTGATCGCGACGAGCGCGAGCGAGACGGTCACGAGGAGGGCCGCAGGGAGGTACCAGCGCAGCGGCCGTGCTTCTGCCGTGAGCGCGGTCACTCTGGGATCTGTCACGCGGGCGAACGTACACCCGTGCGTCCCCTGGAGCGCGTCGTTCGCGCGCGCGTCGGCGGACGGCCGGGCTCAGAGGCGCAGGCCGTCGTCCGGGGGCTCGCCGGCCGGGCCGAGCGTCAGGTGGGCACGCGGTTCCCCGAACGCGCCCAGGGTGACCGCCTCCATCCGCGGGTCGGCGTTCCACACCTCGCGCAACCGCTCGGCGAACTCCGCCGCCGTCCCGGCAGGGTCGGACGCCGCGGCGATCGCCCGCCCCACCGCCACCCGGCGGGCGCCGGCCTCGAGGACGATGTCGAGCGTGTCGAGGGTGACTCCGCCGATGGCGAACCACGGTTTGGCGGCCGGATCGTGCTGGGGTGCCATCTCGGCGGCGTATCTGATGTGCTCCAACCCGGGCCCGACGAGCAGGAAGTCGACGGCCGGGTCGGCGAGGGCGGCGTCCACCTCGGCTGCGGCGTTGCAGGCGCGCCCGACCACGGCCCACGGGTGGAGGGCGCGACGCTCCCCGGCCGCGAACAGGTCGTCCGAGGCCAGGACGAGGGCGTCCGCCCCGAACTCTCCGGCGATGTCGGCAGAGCCCTGGAACGCGATGAGCGGCTGGCGTGTCGTGGCTGCCTGGCGCAGACCTGCGAGCGTCCGCAGCGTCTCACGTGTGGTCAGGCGGTCATTGTGGAGCGCAATGACATCCGCGCCCCCGTCGACCGCCGCGGCGACGAGGTCGTCGGCGCGGCCGTCCGTCACGAAGAAGAGCCGGGCGAGTCGAAGGCGCGTGGCGATCCCCATCAGTGCGGTCACGCCCGACAGCATAGTCCCGGGCCCGGCGGGTCGGACGGCCCGCCTCCGGGCCCCCGCCTAGACTCGTACCCGGTCAGGCACGCATCCTTCCCCGATCCCTGGTCAGGACCCTTTGGTGAGCACGACACGCAGCGGCGACGGCCTCGTCGGACAGGTGCTGGACGATCGTTACGAGATCGTCCGGCGGCTGGCGCGCGGGGGTATGGCGGTGGTGTACCTCGCCCACGACCTGAGGCTGTCAAGGACCGTCGCGATCAAGGTCCTGCACGAGGGGTTGGGCGACGACGCCGACTTCGTGCGGCGGTTCGACACCGAGGCTCGTGCCGCGGCCCACCTCTCCCACCCGAATGTGGTGTCGGTCTTCGACCAGGGGATCGACCGCGGCCGCCCCTTCATCGTCATGGAGTA
>CAZZGU010000082.1:0-5819 GCA_964653755.1 uncultured Nigerium sp.
CCTGCCTTACGTGCGCCGAGGGCCTGCGTTACACCCGCCGAGGGCCTGCCATACATCCGCTGTCTGAGGCTACTTCGCCAACGCGCCATCGCCAGGTGGACGAATGCGCACGGCGTCCGCGAGGGCAAGACGATGCTGCAAATGCGCTCAGGCAAACGACACGTCACTCCCGCTGCCTCTGGGTATCCGCCTCACACCGCCGCCGACCTAACGCAGGCCCTCGGCGGGTGTAACGCGGGCCCTCGGCGCACGTAAGGCAGGCCCTCGGCGGGCGTAACGCAGGCCCTCGGCGTCAGTCGTCCTCGTCGTAGGCGACGTCGACGACGCCGCGCCGCATCGACGCGATCGCCTCTCGACACGTCTCGGACAACGGTCCGGGGCCGACGGCGTCCGTCAATTGGCTGGCGAGGTCGATGACCATGCGGGTCCAGCGGACGAAGTCGCCGGCCGTCAGATCCGTGCGCTCGAGGACCTCACCCAGCGACTCCCCGCCAGCCCACCAGTACGCGGCCTCGGCGAAGCCGATGTCCGGGTCACGGCCCTGCTCGAGCCGGTGGTCACGCTCCAGGAGCGACACCTCGCGCCACACCCGCCGCACCATGGTCTGCGCTATCTCGGACGACCGCGTCGGCAGGCGGGGCGGACGCCGCTGGTCACCCCCGCGAGACTCGTACACCAGCGAACTGAGCACCGCCACCAGCTCGGGAGCAGCCAACTCGTCGAACAGCCCCGCCCGTACGCACTCGGCGGTGACGAGGTCGAAGTCGGAGTAGATCCGGGCCAGCATGCGGCCGGCGTCCGTCACCGAGTCTCCGCCCTCCCCGAGGTAGCCCAGAGCTTCCAGCACCGTGCACACCTTGTCGAAGCGGGCGGCGATGGTGTTCGTGCGCCGCTCGACCTGCTTCCGCAACCCCTCTGCGTCGCGCTCCAGCCGGATCGCCTGCTCGGCGATGCGCGCGTGCTCCTCGCGGTCAGGGCAGGAGTGGCACGGATGCGCCTTCATCTCCCGGCGAAGCGCCTCGATCGCCGCGGCCGTCTCCGCGTCCGCCGGCCCGGACGACCAGCGCGCCGCCCCCGTGTCGAGCGTCTCCAGCCGGGACCGGAACGCCGCCGACAGGTTGCGACGGTCCTTGGCCTCCCGCGGATTGAAGTGCTTGGGCACCCTCATGCGGGCCAGCACGGGCGGGGGTACCGGGAAGTCGTCGGGCCCGAGCTTCTTGAGCTGCCGGTCCTCGGTGAGGACCAGCGGCTGCGGGTCGGCGTCCGCACGGGTGTTGTGCGGGTCTACGACGACCGCCCACCCCTGGTGCCGTCCCGACGGCACGCCGATGATGTCGCCCGGCTTGAGCTCCCGCAACACGCCCAGCGACTCCGCCCGTCGGTCGGCCCGCCGGGAGCGGGCCGACTCGGCCTCGAGCCGCGAGATGCGCTCGCGGAGGGCGGCGTACGCGGCGAAGTCGCCCCGGTCGCAGGCCGCCTGGGCCCACAGGTCGTCGGCGCGCGCGGTGTTGCGGGCGATCGCGCGGGCCACGCCGACGACCGAGCGGTCCGACTGGAACTGCGCGAACGACTGCTCCAACAGCACCCGCGCCCGCTCGCGGCCCACCGTCGCCACCAGGTTGACCGCCATGTTGTACGTCGGGGAGAACGACGACCGCAGGGGGAACGTCCGCCGCGAGGCCAGCCCGGCGACCGCGCGCGGATCCATGGTGCGTTGCCACAGCACGACCGCGTGCCCCTCGACGTCGATGCCGCGGCGGCCGGCGCGGCCCGTGAGCTGGGTGTACTCCCCCGGCGTGATGTCCACGTGGGCCTCGCCGTTGAACTTGACGAGTTTCTCCAGGACGACGCTGCGCGCGGGCATGTTGATGCCCAGGGCGAGAGTCTCGGTGGCGAACACGATCCGCACCAGCCCGCGCACGAACGCCTGCTCGACGCACTCCTTGAAGGCCGGCAGCATGCCGGCGTGGTGGGCTGCGATGCCGCGCCGGAGCGCCTCGGCGAACGTGCCGTAGTCGAGGGCCTCGAGGTCGGCGGGGCTCAGCCCCTCGACGTGGCGGGCGGCCAGGGCGTCGAGCTCGACGCGCTCGCGTCCCGTGGTCAACGTGATGCCGGACGTCATCAGCTGGCGGACGGCCTGGTCGCAGCCCTGCCGACTGAAGATGAAGTAGATCGCGGGAAGGAGGCCCTCGGCGTCCAGCCTCTCCACAGCGCCGTCGCGACGCGGGACCAGCTTCGGAGGCCCGCCCCCCGCGCCCCTGGACGAGTCGCCGTGCCTGCCCTCGATCTTGGCGCGCAGTCTGGCGCCCCGCGGCTGGCGCCGGTCGTCGCGGGCGAACCGCGCCTCCTCCTTCGCCAGCCGGATCAGCTCGGGGTTGACGTCGGCCAACCCCGTGGGCAGTTCGGACGCCGTGGGCGCCACCTGGGCGAACAGGTCGTACAGGCGCCGGCCCGCCATGACGTGCTGGAACAGCGGCACCGGACGGCGCTCCGAGACGACGACGGCCACGTCGCCGCGGACCTCGCTCAGCCACTCCCCGAACTCCTCGGCGTTGCTCACCGTCGCCGACAGGCACACCACCTGAACCGACTGTGACAGCCCGATGAGGACCTCCTCCCACACCGCGCCGCGGAACCGGTCGGCGAGGTAGTGCACCTCGTCCATCACCACGAACCCGAGCCCCTTCAGGGTGCGGCTGCCCGCGTAGATCATGTTGCGCAGCACCTCGGTCGTCATCACCACGACCGGCGCCTCGGCGTTGATCGAGGTGTCCCCGGTGAGGAGACCGACGTGATCCTCACCGTGACGCGCGACGAGGTCGTGGTACTTCTGGTTGCTCAGCGCCTTGATGGGCGTTGTGTAGAAGCACTTGCGGCCCTGCTCGAGAGCGAGGTGGACTGCGAACTCCCCCACCACCGTCTTGCCGGCCCCGGTCGGCGCCGCGACGAGGACGCCCCACCCGGACTCGATGTGCGCGCACCCGAGCTTCTGGTAGTCGTCGAGTTCGAAGGCGTAGCCGGCAGCGAATTCGGCGAAGGCCGGGCCGGCCACGTGCGCCGTTGCGGGAGTGTCCACGGCCTCCAAGCTACCGCCTGCCACCGACAGTCAGGCGGGCGCGTAGAGCGTGAGCGCCCCGGACGCCGCGCGGCACGTCAGCGGCGGCTCCCCCAGCGGCTCGCCGTCGGCCATGGCGCGCAGGCCGTCTCCGTCGATGCGGACGACCCGCGCCCGGACCAGCTCGACGGCCGGGTGGGTGCGGAAGCCCCCGGTGAACAAGGTCGGGAGCAGCCGCACGAGCGTGCCGCGCCCGACGGGGTGGACGATCGTGACGTCGAGGAGGCCGTCGGTCACGTCGGCGTCCGGGCACAGGCGGATGCCGCCTCCCACGACGCCGGCGTTGCCGACGGCGACCAGGATCGCGTCCAGGGCGCGCGCCTCGCCGTCCAGTTCGATGCGGTAGCGAAGCGGCCGGAAGGCGGCCAGCTCGGCCAGCACGGACCAGGCGTAGGAAAGGGCCCCGATCGTGAACGGCAGCCGGTTGGTGCGCTCATTGACCAGCTCGTCGAACCCCGTCGAGACCACGCTGCCGACGTACTCGCGGCCGGGTCGCGTGGGGTGGGCTGCGAGGGTGTCGCCGGTCACCTCCATGAGGTCGAGGCGGCGGGTGTGGCCCGCGGCGATGATGCGGACGGCGTCCGTCCAGCGGGCGGGAAGGCCGACGCCGCGGCAGAAGTCGTTGCCGGTCCCGGCGGGAATGACCCCGAGGGGGACACCGGTGCCCGCGCAGGCGTTGAGCCCCAGATGGGCCATGCCGTCGCCGCCGAGGACGAGGAGAGGCTGACCGGAGCCCACGGCGTCCGAGCAGGCGCTGCGGGCATGGGCGTAGTCACGGGCCTCGACGACATGATCGACGGCGACATGGTGCTCGGCCAACCCGCCCAGGACCCGGGGCAGGATGCGGCCAGCCCGCCCGCGACCCGCCGCGGGGTTGACGACCAGGGTGGACACCGGTCAGGTCCTCGCCAGCTCGGCACGCTCGCGGCGGGCGCGGCGGCGGTCGTTGACCCGGCAGATCATCTCGGCGGCGATGAACAGCAGGCTCATGGGAATCGCGAGCGCAATCATCGAGAACGGGTCACCGCCCGGGGTGGCCGCGGCCGCGAACACGAAGGACCCGAAAATCACGTAGGTACGCGCCTTGCGAAGCTGCTCGGAGGTCACCACGCCCACGAGGTTGAGCGCGACCACGAACACAGGCACGAGGAACCCCAGGCCGAAGACGAGCATGAGCTGGATGAGCAGGCCCAGGAAGTTGTTGATCTCGAAGAGGTTCGTGATCTCCGCGCCCAACGGGGTGAACTGCATCATGACCACGATGCCCTGCGGCAGCACCCAGTAGGCGACCGCGACGCCGAACAGAAACAGCGGGATCGCCGCGCCGAGGAACAGCAACGCGATCTTCTTCTCCTGGGCCACGAGGGCCGGCACGATGTACGCCCAGACCTGGTAGATCCAGAAGGGGCTCGTCAGGATGAGGCCCGCCAGGCCCGTGACCTTGAGCGCCAGCAGGAACGGCGCGGTCGTGTCGCCCAGCACGGCCTGAAGTTCAAGGTCGGGGTTGGTGACCGCGAGCGTGGCCTTCGCGTCCAGCCAGGGGCGCAGGAGCAGGGCCATGAGGTCGTTGTAGAAGAACGCGGACGCCACCATGCCGATCACGATCACGACGAGCGAGGCGACCAGTCGCCAACGCAACTCGCGCAGGTGGTCCGCCAGGGACATGACCCCGTCGGCCGGAACCTTGGGAGGTTTCAGCCAGGCGAATCTGGGGCGACGCGCCACGGTGGTCAGGCCTGCTCGTCGGGTCAGACCTGCTTGTCGCGCTTCTCGTCGACGATCTCACCTTCGGCGATGTCATCGCGTTGGACGCCGTCGCGCGGCAGCGGCTCGCCGGCCTTGAGAGACTGGGTCTCCTCCTTGAACTCGCGGATCGCGCGTCCGGCGCTCTTGCCGAGGCCCGCGATCCTGCTGCCACCGAAGATGAGCAGCGCCACGATGATGAGGATGACGATCTCGGAACCCTGCGGGAGTCCGAAGACGAGTGGGGACATGGGGCCTCTCCTTGTCGGGTGTGCACCGTGTGCAGCGTCAGTCTACGACGGCGTCCGGACACTTCAGTCGCGCACGGGCTGACCGAGCCTGTCCAGGTCGATCTGGCCGAGCAGGTCAGCCAGCTCCTCGGTGCGACGTCCGAGCATGACCAACTCGCTGGCGAGGTCGCTGGCCTTGTGGAACAGCCACACCGCGTACACCACGACCGTGACGAGCCCAGCCAGGGCGATGAGCCCGAAGATGAGCACCCAGTTCATGGCGGCAACCTTAGCTGGTCGGTCCACCGAGCCGAGTACGACGAACCGAGTACGACGAACCGAGTACGACGAACCGACACGCGTCGAGTCGAAGCCCGGAGCCGGCCCGGATCGAGACGGGGGGTCTACGCTGCGAATGGATCACTGAATGGACCCTGCCCAATGACGGGCCGAAGGGAGTGGTCATGTCGCTCGAAGGTGGGGTGCGCAGCAGGGCCCCCGTTGGCCAGATGGCCCGTTCCAGACCCGTCAAAGCACCCGCAACTCGGCAACAATCCCGCGCCGAGCCGGTTGCCAACTCTCACCGAAGGAGCTGCCATGCGCCACGCATCGGACACTCGCCCTGTGCCGAGGAGTAGACGATGAAGTCCAGACTGAAATTCCTGCTGATCCCGCTCATTCCCATCCTGGCCGCCACAACCGTTCTGGCGGCAACACGCACCCCCGACACC